>QKGK01000305.1 GCA_003250455.1 Chloroflexota bacterium
GGTGGGCGCAGCGAACACGCCAACTCAGGTATCAGACCTGAATGGCACTAACCCAAGGCAAATTTCAGGATAGCCGTCATTCCGGCCTATGCCGGGATGACGGTGGTTCAGGGCCCAAGTAGGTGTCAGTCAACTCAAACATCAGATCCCAAACCTCAAACCTCAAACCTCAAACCTCAAATCTCAAATCTCAAATCTCAAATCTCAAAATTCTCCAGCCTTACGCCATGCTCTGGTAATAGAGATTCTGCGGGTGCTTGGCCTCGGTGAAAAAGTGGTATCGCTCCATAAGCAGCCCAAGATACTGAATGACAAAGGCGGCAATCGGCAGACGACTCGACTCCAGCAGATAGGCCAGCAGGATCAGCAGAACAGGCAACACGAAGACCGACAGCAGGAACCCATAACGGATCATGAGCAATAACCCGGCGGATTTGCCATGGAAGAATTCGCGGGTGTTGAAGGATCCCCCCATGAACCCCTGGGCCTTCTGATGCAGCTGACTATGGTGCACGCCGATGGCGGATCGCAGATCCATCTTGCAGCTGAAGTTGATATTGCGATACAGGGAGATACCCCGGGTGATCGCACCCAACAGGGTCGCCACTACGGCCCAGGTACCGTAAAAAGCGACCAAGTTGGTGCCCCAGTAGGCCGACAGGGCAGCCGCCAGCATGAAGCCGGAGGCGGTACCGAGGAACAGAAAATTGGCTACCGTCAGCGGCGAATACCACGCCTTGATGAAGCGCAGGCTGGCATAGATCATCGCGGTACAGAGAAACAGCAGAAAGGTCACCAGGGTGCCTATCAGGCCGATGATCAGGGTGGCGTCCACCGGCAGTGTCTGCGAGATGACGAACAGGGGCTGGGTCCAGCCCAGATAGTGAAAAAGTCCATAGAGGAAGGTCAGCCCCATGGCGGCGGGCAGCACAATCACCTCCCGTGACAGCCAGGAGGTCCGCCACTGGGTGGCGGCCCGCCAGGCCCGCTCTGGGCGACCCAGATGGAAGACGGATGCGATCAGGCCGCCCACCATCAACACCAGGGCCAGCAGACTGCCGAGGACGTAAAAGCTCTCGCTCTGGGCCGGCAGCAGATTGGCCAGGGAGTAGAGCTGCCCCGTGTAGAGGGCCAGAAACAGACCCTGACCGGCGCCGATCAGGGTGGTGAGAAAGATTACCGAGAATGCGGGATGCATCTTTATTCTCCGAAGAATTTTGAATTTTGAATTCTTAATTTTGAATTGGGGTGTTCGCTTCGCTCACGGTTATTGAATCCCCCTCTCCCTGGCCCTCTCCCGCAAGGGGAGAGGGGTTGGGGAGAGGGGGACAAAAAAACCGTGCGTAAAGCGCACTCAACCAATTCAAAATTCACCATTCAAAATTCATAATTAAAAAAATCACCAGGCCACATCGTCCAGGGTCTCGCCGGCATCCGGCTTCGGCAGGTGCTCCTTCTTCAGCGGATTGTCGGCACGCACCAGCTCATCCTGGTGGATCTGGATACGGGTCTTGCGCCGCGGCAGATAGTGGTTGGCGGGTTTGGTGCCCCACTCCGGCTGCAGCTGATAGCCCCCCTCTTCGCGGATCGCCACCGAGACCACGGAATTGGGATCGTGCACATCGCCGAACAGACGCGCGCTGGTGGGACAAGCCAGCACACAGGCGGGCTTGCGTTCCGACTCGGGCAGGCTGAGATCGGTGATGCGGTCAATACACAGGGTGCACTTCTTCATCACCCGCTGTTTCTCGTCGATCTCGCGGGCGCCATAGGGGCAGGCCCAGGAACAGTATTTGCAGCCGATGCATTTGTCGTAGTCCACCAGCACCACACCGTTGTCTTCGCGCTTGTAGGAGGCCCCGGTAGGACAGACCGGCACGCAGGGCGGATCCTCGCAATGCAGACAGGACTTGGGAAAGTGGTAGGTCTCGGTGTGGGGGAAGACCCCCGCCTCATAGGTCTGCACGCGATTGAAGAAGGTCCCGGTGGGATCTTCGTCGTAGGGCCGCTGATCGGTCATGGGCCCGGCCCAGCCGGAGGTGTTCCACTCCTTGCAGCTGGTCACGCAGGCATGGCAGCCGACGCAGACGTTGAGGTCGATTACTAGCGCTAGTTGTGTCATTCGTTTACTACCAATTTTGAATTTTTAATTCTGAATTTTGAATTGATGTGTTCGCTTCGCTCAGGATTTGTTTAATCCCCCTCTCCC
>QKGK01000053.1 GCA_003250455.1 Chloroflexota bacterium
ATAGGTTTCCCTATTGTATCAGGGGTTGGTTAAATTCAGTAGACAAAAGGCGTGGCCGTTGAGTTGGAGGATACCTGCCGATGCTTTGAGGGTGAAATTGAAATTTGCGCTAGGAAAAGATCGCCACCCGGTTTTTCCCCATCTCTTTGGCGCGCGCCAGGGCTTTTTGGGCCACATCCAGCAGCTTCTGAGCGGACTTGCCATGCTGCGGGCAGCTTGCCACACCCACAGAGATGGTCGAGTGGATTATCCACTGCTTGGACTTGGTATCCACGGCCACGCGCATGCGCTCTCCCACGGCGGCCGCTGCCTGCGGCAGGCTTTCGGGGAGAATGATAAAGAACTGATCGCCGCTGCGCCAGCGCGCCAGGTAATCTGTGGGGCGGATCTCTCCCCGCAGGGTCTCGCCCAGCCGCTGGATCAGCTCGTCCCCGCCGGAAAAGCTGAAGCGGTTGTACTGCCGGAGGCTGTCCCCGTCCACGATGAGGATGGAGAAGTGGCTGCGCTCCCGTTGGGCCTGCGCCACCGCTTCTTCCAGGGCGATCTCGGCGGCCCTGGCGTTGGGCAGCCCGGTGATCGGGTCTGTGAAGGCGAACTGGTTGGATTGGTCCAGCATGGTGCCAATGGAGGTGAAGCGGGAGACGGTGTGCTGGACGACATACTGGAGGAACCCGCTGGTGGTGTTCATCTGCCGCGAGTCGAACATTTTGAAGCTGACCTCGGGTTTTTGGTCCAGGAAGAACAGCGCGCCATAGTAGGCGGAGAGAATATTTTCAGGTTTGGAATTTTCGGCTTCGTAAAAGACGATCCCGATCACATTGGCGACCGGCGGTTCCAGGCTGACGGAGGAGGCCTGCTGGTTCAGTTGGGTGTGGAGGCCTTTGGCCCTGGCGGCGTGTTGGGCGGGGTCTTTCCCGGTGAGGATGGCGATGAATTCGTTGCCCATTCGGTAGGTGGGTACTCCGGCTACCTCGGTGATCTGCGTGGCCGCCCAGCGCAGGGCTGCGTCCCCGGCTTCGCGGCCGGAGGCTTCGTTGAGGGCAGGCAAGCCGCGCAGTTCCACGGAGAGCAGGGTGAAAGGTTGAAAATCTTCTTGCTTATAGGCGGAAATCAGCCAATCAAAGAAGCGGACATGGTTCCCCGCGTTGGTCAGGGAGTCGGTGCGGACAAGGTCGGAAAAATAGGGGTTTGTCTCTGTCATGGCTGCTCCAGTTCACTGCGGTTCGTGACCCAATGCAGGGTGGGAGGAGAGTGTTAGGGTGAATTGTGTGTGTGGATAAATTATAACTTAACATGGGGCGCTGTATCAGTCGGATAGTCGATGAGTCGGTTAGTCAGGTGGTCTGGTAGTCACCCAGTAACCAGGCACCGAGTAACGAGGCTGTTTGTGTCGTCCTGAAATTTGGAATTGGCTGCACAACCCTGGCTTTATAGGGGATTCTTCGCTGCGCTCAGAACTACAGATGGAACAGGATGTCATCCTGAGCACAGCGAAGGATCTGCCGGGTTTTTTGAAGAGGCGAATATGCCGGGGTCAGAGGTAAAAAGCTGGGAGGCGGCTGCTGAAAAAACTATTCAGTTTTGACTTCGACAAAACCCTATCCACACACGCAAAAAATCAAAGGAACCACAGATGCACACGGATAAACACGGATGATGGGGGGGTGCGGAAGTTGGCCTTAATTTTCCGGTGATCCCGGATTTCAGACAGCTTAATGAAGATTCACTGGTCCCGACATCCTCGTTACCCGGTGACTGGTTACTCGGTGTCTAACAGGCCACTGGAAAAAGTGACACTCCCGGGAAATAATCAGATTTTTTCGGACTTAACAGCGATGAACCCCAACCCGCGCACGCCAATATGGGTGCCGATCACGGTGGTGACATTGCGGATCAGCGGGGGAGTGTTTACCTGGGGGGCGAATTTCTCTGCCAGTTCGGTGGCCTCTTGCAGGGCATTGGTGTGCCCGATGGTGAGCTGTTCCAGGGGGCCAAGTGCTTCGAGCATCTCGCAGAGTCGCAGGATGCCTTTATTGCGGGTGCGGGTTTCCCCCAGACGGAGTATGCTGCCATCTTTGACCCCTACAAAAAGTTTGACGCGCAAAATTGCCCCCAGGTTGGAGCGCAGCCACGAGACCCGCCCGCTGCGTTTGAGCTGCTCCAGGGTATCCAGCATGGCAACCAGGGTGAGCCGCTGCTGTACGCTCTCGATGGCTTCGTACACCTGCTCCAGGCTGCCGCTGACGGCGGCTCTTGCAGCGGCTAAAGCCTGATAACCCAGCCCCATGGAGAGCTGCCCGCTGTCCACCACCCGGACGCGGTCGCCGAAATGCTCGGCAGCCACTTTGGCAGCATTGACAATCCCGCTGATCGTGGAGGCAATATGGATCGAAACGATCTGCTCAACTCCCTGATCAAACAGGCTGCGATACACTTCGCTGAACATCCCGCTGGACGGGGAAGCGGTGGTTGGCGGTGGCGTTTGGGTGGGAAGCTGCCGGTAAAAATCTCCACGGCTGATCCCCTGGCCATCCAGATATTGCTGTCCATTCAGCACCAGGATTGCAGGGATCACCGGGATGTTGTGCTGTCTGGCTTCGTCCTCGCTCAGGTCTGAGGTGCTGTCGGTGACAATGGCGATATTCATACAAATTTTAGGTGTAGGGGCTTTGCAGCAGGAACATCCCCAAACTGGCCGGGCCGATCATGATGGAAAGTTCCGGGCTGATGATGTGTTCGCTGATGGAGAGCTCCCCATAGTCCAGGGACAGGTGCTCCCGCAGGGAGCGCGTCTCGGTTTCAAACGGCGGTACCCCCTGGATAAAGCCGATATGGTCCAGCACTTCAAATTCGGTGATGAATTCGTGCAGCAGGTCTACCAGATGGCGCTTGTTGCGCGCTTTTTGGGTGGGGACCAGCTCGCCCTCTTCAATCACATACAGCGGCAGCAGTTTCATATGCTCGCCAACAATCGCCTGGGAGAGCGAAAGGTAGCCGCTGTGGTGCAGGTAGGTCAGGCCTGAGATACAGAAGATCGAGTAGATGCGCGGCATCAGGTTTCGGATCTGTTCGGCAATCTCAGCGACAGAGCGGCCATCCTCGGCGGCGGCAGAGGCAGTTTGAACCGCCAGCCCCAACCCGGTGGCAACTGTCTGGGAGTCAATCACTTCAATTTCGATCTGCCCTTGCAGGTTTTTGGCGGCTTTGAGGGCGTTTTGATAGGTTTTGCTCAGGCTTTGGGTATGCAGAATGACCACCACGCCGGTATAGCTGCGTGCCAGTTGGAGGATCTGTTTTTCAAAGGCTTCTACACTGGGGGGATGTACCCGGGTGGGGAAGTCTTTCGGCGCGCTGGGGGGGAAGTCTGAGGCGCGCAGGTTTTGCGGCGCTTTACCGTTGGGGTGCTCGATTTGCAGCGGGATGATATACACCAGGTTGCGTCCCGGAAATGCCGGGATCGGAAATTGGGCAGTGCTGTCTGTCAGGATGCAGGTGTTTGGCATAAGTGTCGATGGCTATTCTACGGAGAAGATGAACTGGTAGTGCGGCTGGCCGCCGAATTGCACCTCGATCTCATGGTCGGGGTAGGTCTCCTGGATGATCTCGGCGGTCTGGTTGGCCTGTTCCTCGGTAACGTCCTCCCCGTAGAACATGGTGATCAGCTCATAGTCGTCCATGCCGAATTTATCCAGCAGGGCAAGGCAGGTTTCGTTGAGGGAGGCGTTGGCGGTGATCAGCTTGCCGTTATGCAGGCCGATGATCTGCCCTTCCTTCACCTTTACGCCGTCTATTTCCACTGTGCGGGTGGCAGTGGTGACCTCGCCGGTTTCCACTTCCTGCAGGGCGTTTTCCATCTCTTTGGCCACCTGCTCCAGGTCGCCATCCGGGGCGAGGCGCATCATGGCAGCCAGTCCCTGGGGGACGGTGCGGCTTTTGACCACGATGACATCCTTGACGGTCAGCTCAGCGGCGGCCTCAGCGGCCAGGATGATATTCTTGTTGTTGGGCAAGATAATGACCTTGTTGGTGGCCAGGTTTTCAAAGGAGGCCATGATCTGCTGGGTGCTGGGGTTCATCGTCTGCCCGCCTTCCACCAGGGCGGCTACCCCCAGGCTGGCAAAGACTTTGGCAATCCCCGGCCCTGGCGCTACGGCCACGGTGGCAATTTGTCCGGGTTCGATGGGAGTCAGTTCGATCGCTTTGCCGGCTTTTTTCTCGATCTCGTCCATCTGCGCCATCAGGTTCTCGATGGCCACATTGGTGACAGTGCCAATCTCCATGCAGTAGTCAATCGGGATATAGCGGTTGTCGGTGGGGACATGGATGTGCATGCGGTACATGCCTTCGCCTTCACCCACCTGGATGGAGGTGCCCATTTCTTCCAGGCGGCCGTAGAACTCGTTGAGGTCCAGCGGGGCAGTGGGGCGGAAATCGACGACCACTTCGTAATCCTGTCCTTCCTCGATGCTTTCGAGGGTGTTATCCAGTTTGAGGGAGTCGAGCGGTTTGACTTCGGTGAGCGGGGTAGAGAGGTCCTCTCCGTTGACCCAGCGGGACATGCCTTCGAGCAGGAAGAAAAGCCCTTTTCCACCCGAGTCGACCACCCCGGCTTCTTTGAGCACGGGGAGCAGATCCGGGGTGCGTTCCACCGACCTGGCGGCGGCTTCCACGGCGGTTTCCAGGATGTAGATCGTGTCCGTGGACTTTTTCAGGGCCAGGCTGGTCTCGGCAGCGACGTCTTTGATCACGGTCAGGATGGTGCCTTCCACAGGGCGCACCACACCTTTGTAGGCGGTATCTCTAGCGCTGGCGAATGCGTGCGCCAATGTTTCCCCGGTGAGGGTAGGCTGGTCTTTCATGTAGGAGGCAATCCCGCGCCAGATCTGGGAGAGGATCACCCCGGAGTTGCCGCGCGCGCCCATCAGCGCGCCATGTGCCACTGAACCGAGCATTTTGCCGGCATGTTTTTCGGGTGAGTTCTCGATCTCGTCAAAGGCTGACTGCATGGTCAGCATCATATTGGTGCCGGTATCCCCATCCGGGACGGGAAAGACGTTCAGGGCATTGACGGTGTTTTTGTTGGTGTTCAACCACGCCATGGCGGCGGCAGTCAGTTCCTTGATGTCCTGCCCGTCGATGGGGGTATGCTGCAGGATAAGTTTGCGGCTTTTCGTGGGACTCATTTCTCTATCAGTCATGCGAGCTCCAAAATAAGTTAATTAGGCTGCGCCACTGGGGTTGCAGGGCCCAGGGCTTTGCTTTATTTGACAAATCTATTTCTGCGGGGAATGGGGTTATTCTTCGTTGATCCGCAGTCCCTGGACATGAACATTGACTTCATTGATCGGCAGGCCCAGATATTTTTCCACGTTGAAGCGGACGGTGTTGGCAACGCTGCTGGCCACCGATTTGATCCGGGTTCCGTATTGGATGACGACATAAATGTCAATGTTGACTTTATCTTCTTCGTATTCCACCTCAATACCGTGGGTGGGGTCTTTCACCACCATGTTGGTGATTCCGTTCACCAGGTTTTTGGAAGCCAGACCGACAATGCCATAAGATTTGATGGCGGCATCGTATGCGATGGATGCAATTGCTCTTGCCGATACCTGGATGCTTCCATATGGATTATTCTCTTCGCTCATATTATTCCTCACTGAGTGCTTGATACGCCAATTGTTCCTGTGTTTATCAAGTATAAGTGATAAATGCGATTCTTTGCAGTCCTACCTTGCTTTTTCAGGCTGTTTCTATATTATTGTACTGCTATCTTGCGCGTGCCGGCCCTGCTTGGCAGCTTTGCCGGGCAGGGCAGTTGGTTCAGACCTGACAGGTAGATTTTAGCAGCTGTGTCACATCTCCAGGAGGCGGGTGAAATGCTTTATATTTTAACCACTTGGGTTGTAAAAAGATACGTCTTGTGGTAATATTTTCCGGCTAAGCAGGTATTATACAGTTTTGTAAAGGAAGTGAATTATGGCTAAGTGTTCTGTATGCGGTAAAACAACTACTTTTGGGCGCAACCGCCCGTGGTCGAAGAAAACGACAAACCGCACCTTTAAAGCGAACTTGCAGAAAGTTACCGTCTTCGAAGAAGGCCGCAAAATCAAGAAGGTGATGTGCACCCGCTGCATTCGCACCATGGTGAAAACGGCCTGAGTTTGTTGATAATCCCGAATATCTATTGAGAGATTCAGCTCTCGATCAGGACAGAATCACGGTTTTGGCCGTGATTTTTGTTTGTTCTGATTGAGAGCATTTTTTGGTTAAAGAATTGCCCGCCAATAATCTTGGCGGGTTTTTATTTGAAGAACGTACAGTATCTATAGAATGTGATATGGATGCCCGCTAAAACCATGCGGGCATGACAAGAGGTTAGTTTTTTAGCAGTTTGCGCAGGGTGCGCAAGCCAGTGGCGATGCCTTCGGGATGCTTGTAGATGGCGCTGGCAATCGCATAGACATTCGCTCCGGCTGCCTGCGCCAGGGGGAGTGTCTCGGCGTCGATGCCGCCGTCCACCTGAATATCGACATCCAGGTTGTTTATTTCCACCCAGGTGCGGATCTGCCTGACCTTGTTGAGCATGGCGGGGATGAATTTCTGCCCGGAATAACCGGGATTGACGGTCATCACCAGCACCATATCCACCAGCGGGAGTACCGGGAGGACTGCCTCAACAGGGGTGCCCGGGTTGATGGCGACAGACGCCCGGCAGCCGAGGTCGTGGATGGATTCCAGTGAGCGGTACAGGTTGGGACTGGCTTCGGTGTGGATAGTGATGTTGTACGCTCCGGCCTGGGCAAATTCTTTGAGGAATTTTTCCGGTCGTTCGATCATTAAATGCAGGTCCAGCGGCAGGCTGGTGGCCCGGCGGGCAGCTTCGACGATGAAGGGGCCCATGGTGATGTTGGGGACAAAATGGCCGTCCATCACGTCGATGTGGATCCAGTCGGTGCCGTATTTTTCGGCGGCTTGAATCTGCTCTCCCAGGCGGGTAAAGTCTGCACTGAGAATGGAAGCAGAGATTTTTGAAGGTCTGTGCATGTCAAAATCCTGTTGAGGTCATTAGAATATACTGTTATACACCCATATAAAGAAGGGAAATAGCCCGCCCCAGGCGGCCACAGCGATCAGGCTGAGGAATACCGTCACCCAGTCGATCTGGATGGGCGGGATCTCGGCTGGGGCTGAAGATATACTGCCATAGGGGGAAGTACGCCGGGGAGTCGGCTGGGAATCCGAGTGCCGTGACGAAGGGCGGGGTTCGCTGGGGACGGGGGTGCTGGCCGGGCGGGGACGCGAGTGCCGCCGGGAGGAGGGCTGCCCGTTTGTTGGCCGACCGTTGGTCGGCTGGCTGGCAGGTCTGCCTTCCGTGGGGGTGGCAGAGGACTGCGGGCGGGCGCGCTGCTCTTCTTCCACTTCGCGCAGCACGATTTGCAGCACGCGGCCAAGCTGGTCGGCGGTGCGGTATCGGGCGGAGGGCTCTTTGGAGAGCACTTTGAGGATGATGTCTTCCAGATTTTGCGGGATGAAGGGGTTCAGCTCCCTGGGAGGGATAGGGGTAGCCTCGCGGTGCATGCGGGCGAGCTCTTCGGAGGTCTTGCCGATGAAGGGAAGCTGCCCGGTGAACATCTGGTAGAGGATCACACCCAGCGAGTAAACGTCTGAGGCGGGTGAAGGGGCAGCGCCCCCGGCCTGTTCCGGGGAGAAAAACTGCGGCGAGCCCCACACCACGTCGGTGAGCTCGTCCGGGTTGATCGAGGCCAGGGCGCGGGCGATACCGAAGTCGGTGACCTTGCACTGCCAGTCCGGGGTGACGATCAGGTTGTGGGGTTTGACATCGCAGTGCACCAGCCCGGCCCGGTGGGCGTAGCCGATGCCCTTGCAGGCTTTGATGGCGATATCCAGGCCGCGCTCGATGGAAAGGCGGCCGCGCTCCTGGACGATGGAGTTGAGGTCTTTGCCGTTGACCAGTTCCATCACGATGTACAGGCGGGACTGGTCGTAACCGAAGTCGTACACGGTGACAAGGTTGGCATGGCTGAGGTTGGCGGCGGCTTTGGCTTCCTGGCGGAAGCGTTCACGGAAGGCCGGGTCTTTGGCATATTTGGCGCGCAGCAGCTTGATAGCCACTTCGCGTTCGAGCATCAGGTCGGTGCCTTTGTAGACCATCGCCATGCCGCCGCGGCCGATCAGGGTGTGGAGCTTATACCGGTTGTTGAGGATCGTCTGTTCTTCCATGCCGTTCTTCTTGGTTTGGTTGGGTGGGAATATTTACGCTGAGAAGGGTTCCCGCCCGTGTGGATAGTTAATTGTACCGGAAAGGGAGAGAGAATGATAGGGGGAGAGGGTGGTCAAGTAGTCAATCGGGCACCGAGTGACGAGGGAGATGGTCGTCATGCTGAGCGAAGTGAAGCATCCGCCGGGTTTTTATAGCGGGCTGCTATCGTTGGGTCAAGAGCAGTGTGCCTGG
>QKGK01000117.1 GCA_003250455.1 Chloroflexota bacterium
GTTACCCGATCGGGTGAATCCGGAAGCTGAACGAATAATCCTGCCCGGCAGGCAGAAGCGCTTCTTCAGGCCACCCCTGCAGGAATGAGAACAAGTCTCCGACCCCTTTTTGGGCACAACCGAGATTGACGGTGATGGTCGATCGTCGAGGCAGTTCGTGGGGGTGAGCAGCATTTTCCAGGTCTTGCTGGGTATAAGGCCATGCGCTGAAATTGAGCAGCGGCTTTCCCAGGGCGGAGATTTCCAAACCTTGCCCCTGAGCATCTACAAAGCGAACCCAGCGCACCTGTGATCGGTTGCCATTTTCCTGCGGGCGGGGGTAATGGTGGATCAGTTGATCTACTGAGCCCTGATAGACACCGACCCTGCCGCAGGCTTGCCGGTCTCGCATTGTTTCATGAGGACCGAGTCCGAAATAGGTCACATGTTGGTAAGCATCCGGGATTTCAAAGGTGACCCCGGCGCGCATCAACTGCTTTTTGGGGTTGAAACGGTAGCGTACATCCACGTCGCCGCTGGGGTGGATGGTGTAGTCCAGGGTCAGCGGGGTTTTGCCGTACGGGATTTTATAGCGGGTGGCAATTTCCACCGAACCATCCACCATTTGCTCCAGGTGAAAGTCGATCAGCTTGCGTTTTTCGGCGGCGTGCGCCCAATACCTGCTCAGGCTGAGGGTTCCGTTCAGCGGGGGAAACATCTTTTTTGCCAGCAGATCGTTATCGACAGGGGCGCGCCAGAAGTTGGGCAGCAGCGGGGATGCCAGCAAGGGGACTCGGTTAACTGCCAGGGAGGTCAGGCTGAGGTCCAGGGTGTTGAAATCAACTGCAGTTGTAGAAGCAGATAACATGATCGAATCGATTTCTGCCCGCACGTCGACGGGCGGGATATCCAGTGAATCTCCGAGGGAGAATGGGGCAGAATCTTGCGGGATAGGCAGCTGTTCCCAGGCGACCTCGAAGCCTTTTTCCGCCCAGGGAGTCTCTACTGCCAGCAGGAAGCGCACGTTCAGGTGAAATTCTGCCCCAGGTGTGGTGGGGAAATGGTAAGGCAGCCGGATGGTCTCACTTTCAACTGGGGGCGTGGTGAGCGGGGGCAGGTGGCCTTCCTGAATGGGAAAGCCGTTTTCCAAAATTTCCCAATGTAGAATGTAGCTGCTCAGGCTGGTAAACCACTGCTTATTATGGACGATGATCTTGCCAATGGAGAGGTCTCCTGCGTAGACGGCAACAGGCTGGTAGACCTTTTTTACCTCATATGCGGCGGGGTGCGGCTCCCGGTTGGCGTCAAAGATGCCGTTCATGCAGAAATTGCCATCGTTGGGCTCATCGCCAAAATCTCCGCCGTAGGCAAGGAAAGAGGTGCCGTCTTCGGTTTCTTTCTGAAGCCCCTGGTCGGCAAAATCCCAGATGTAGCCGCCGGCAGCATGGGGAACGGTTTCAAAGATGCGCATGTGCTCGGCCAGCATGCTGACGCTGTTGCCCATGGCATGCGTATATTCACAGATCAGGATGGGGGCGTTCCTGTATGCGCCGGGCGGCACACGCGTGCCCAATCGGCTTTCTGCGTCGGTGAAGCGCAGCGTCTTTTGGGCTTTGGAAATTGCCTCCACCCGGTGAGGTGGGGGATACATGGTGGAAATCACTTCTGAGACGTTTAGGAAATGGTCGCCTTCATAATGAAATGGTCGGGTGGCATCCAGTTCCAGGGCGGCGAGCTTCATATGGGTGAAGTTGTCACCGTGCCCGGCTTCGTTGCCCAAAGACCAGAACACCACGCAGGTGTGGTTGCGATCACGGGCCACCATGCGTTTCATGCGGTTAACAGAGGCAGCCCGCCATTCAGGCTTGCTGGCGGGAATGTGTTTGGCAACCCCGTGGGTCTCCAGGTTGGCTTCGTCCATTACATACAGGCCGTACCGGTCGCAAAGCTGGTAAAAATAGGGCTGGTTGGGGTAATGGGAGGTGCGCACTGCGTTGATATTGGTCCGCTTGATCAACCGCAGGTCTGCTTCGATGCGCTCCCTGGGGATTGCCTGCCCATGGATCGGGTCCATCTCGTGGCGGTTGATGCCCTTCATGATCACCGGCTGGCCGTTGACCAGGATTTGCCTATTGCGGATCTCGATGCTGCGGAATCCGAATGGGTGGGCGATGGCTTCAACTATTTGACCGTTCTCATCCAGCAGCTCAAGCAGCACGG
>QKGK01000370.1 GCA_003250455.1 Chloroflexota bacterium
CCGCCAGCTGTACCTGATCGAAGAAGCCTCCAAAGGCGCTACGCTTCGCCGCCTGGAAATGCCCGGCGCCAATTACGACCCAGCCTGGTCTCCGGACAGCAACTGGATCGTGTTCACCAACGCGCAGAGCAGCAACCAGGAGATCTACATCATGGACAAAGGGGGGCGCTTTGTCACCAACCTGACCAATGACCCGGCTATCGATAAAATGCCCTCCTGGAAGCCGGTGCCTTAACCGCTCCATTTTTCCAAAAAGTCAAGACTAGCGGCACCTCAAGGTGCCGTTAACACTTCGTTCAACTCTAATGCATGTTTTGCTCGTTTCCCACCGAACCACTCTTCTTGTCATTCACTCCTCTGTCCTGGATTCCCGCCTGCGCGGGAATGACAACCTCTTCGCTTTTCTCGTGTCATTCCCGCACGGGTTTGGCGGGAATCCACTTCGTCCTCTTTCTATAAACCTTCGACTTCCACCAGCTAAGCTGGGGCTTTTTGTTTCAGTTCCCCTTACAACGTGCCCCGCAGTGATATAATACGACAAAATTTATCTTCTTATATGGAAAGGGATGGCTAAGATGATTTACCTGATAACCGTTTTACGGCTCCTTCACATCGTAGGGGGAATCTTCTGGGTGGGCGCAGCCCTGATGCTCACCTTTTTCGTTTCACCGACTGTCGCTGCCACCATGGAAGCCGGGCAGAAATTTATGGCTCACATGATGCAGCGTACTGCTTTTAATAAAGCAATTATGATCAGCGCGTCAGTCTCCGTGCTGGCGGGAATAGCGCTCTATACGATCGATTCAAATTTCTTCCAATCCGCCTGGATGCACTCCGGGCCAGGGATCGGGTTTGGGCTTGGGGGAACCTTTGCCTATATTGGATTCGCGATCGGGCTGGTGCAAAACCGCCGTTCCAACGCCCTTGGGCAGTTGGGGCTCGTCCTCCAAAGCCAAACCACCCCGCCAACCACGGAACAACGCGAAAAGTTACAGAAGCTGCAGTCTCAACTCAAATCCGGCGGTATTTGGAATGCCATTTTCCTGCTGCTGGCCGCCATCCTGATGTCCACCGCACGCTTCCTGGTCTTTTAGCACACTCAAGGCCAGCTTATGAGTCCAAAGCCAACCATCACCTTACGGCCCATTCAGCCGGGCGATCTGGAAGTCTTCTTTCACAATCAGCTCGATCCGGTAGCCAACCAGATGGCGGCTTTCACCAGCAAAGACCCGACCGACCGGGCAGCTTTTGACGCTCACTGGGAAAAGATCATTGCGGACGAGACCGTCTTCAACCGCACCATTCTGGTGGATGGGCAGGTGGTAGGTTCGGTACTTAAATATGAAATGATGGGAGATTCCGAGGTCAGCTACTGGATCGACAGGCAATTTTGGGGACAGGGTATCACCACCACAGCCCTCCTGCTTTTTCTGGAAGAGCTGACCACCCGTCCCCTGTATGGACGCGCCGCCGCAGACAATCTCGGCTCCATCCGTGTGCTGGAAAAATGCGGCTTTCAAAAAATCGGCGTGGAACACGGATTCGCCAACGCCCGTGGCGAGGAGATCGAAGAAGTCGTCTTTCGGCTGGATTATTGAGGGATAACTTGAAATCAGATTAAGAGTCAGGTTTTCAACCTGACTCTTTTTTATTTATTTACCGCCGATCATTCCCAGGTGGGTGTGCTTAAAAGCATCCGGGTATTTCAATCCGTAGCCAAACATCCGGTCCATATTGGTATGGGCAAACATGATCACTCCGGCAAGCTGCACCCAGGCCACCCCCAACCAAACGCCCAGCGCAAAGACCAACAAGGTCACTGTTTTATGATGCACGAAGTTATAGGTCACCGCGCCAACCCGGGGGGAAACGGCATACCCGATCATGCTCACATCGGGGACGAACAGCAGCAGCGGGAACCACCACCAGGCGTAGTCCAGTTGGGTAAAGGCGAAAATCCCCAGCAGGAATAACGCCGCTTCTTCCAGACGGATCCAGTTTTTCATTTTCTTCTCCTAACAATAATTGTTTATTGAGTACTAGTTATTCTCATCAACCTGCTGAAGGATTTTTAAATACGATTGATTAGCTTCAGAAAGAGGAGAAAGATCATCATCCTGATGATGCAGGATCAGCTCTTGAATGGACGGCGCAGCGCCGGCCTCTGCCGCCATCTCCGCCCCCCAACGGGGATGCTGCGCTGCCACCACAATCGCAGCGCGCCAACTGTTCAGGGTCATCTCACCAATCCGTTGGTATGTTTCAGGGGAGAACTGCTTCAAGAGCACAGAAACCGCACGCTGCCAGGGACGCAGGGGATAGCGGGACTTCCCTACATCATGCAGCAGCGCCGCAGCGAGCAGGTCCGGTTGGGTGTGACCTTCACTCCGGATACCCTCGAATACCCTCAGCGCATGCGCCTGCTCAAAGGGGAGCAACTGCGAAAAAAGAGCAAACAATTCCGGGGAGAGCAGCTCCTCCGCCCGGGATAGGGACGCCAAATCCGGCGTATCCGTGTACGCCCGTCGAAACTGCCAAAAACGATATACAATCTGCCGGATCAGGGTCGTCCCCTAGAGGAACAAGTTCATCAACCAGGTCGCCGGGGTGAACACCAGCCAATCGGTGACCGGCACACCCAACCGGGGGAGAATCAGGAGCAGCACCAGCATCGGCCCAAATGAAAAGCGCCGCAGCGCTGCCAGCTTGCTCCCCAGGTCCGGGGGCAGCAGCCAGACGGCCACCTTCTCTCCGTCCAGGGGGAAGAGCGGGATAAGGTTGAAAAAGAAGAGCACAAAATTGATCAGCGAGAAAATGTACAGCACCTGATAGAGGGAAGGGATCACCTGGTTCGCAGCAGCAGGTTGAGTCACCAGCCCGCTCGCCAGGATCAACCCGGCAGCCAGTCCCAACAGCAGGTTGGTGACCGGTCCAGCCAAGGCGACCAATGCAGGGGCTGTGCGGGAATTCCGCTCCAGGGCATATTGATTTACAGGTACAGGCTTGGCCCAGCCAAACCCGGCCAGTACCAACATCAGCGAGCCGAACAGGTCCAGGTGGGCAAACGGGTTGAGGGTCAGCCGCCCCATCATGCGCGGTGTATCGTCCCCAAAATAATCAGCGGTCAGCGCGTGGGCCAGTTCGTGGAGCGGGAAGGCCACAAACAGCACCACCAACAGGCTGATGATCTGTGCTACAGAGAAATTTAACATCTAAAGCTCCATTCCAATTTTTATATAACTCTTAGATGCGGTAATAAGGGGCGATTATACCACCCGTGATATAATCTCGAACTGATAGAAAGACAAAGGGTATCCAAATTATGCTGCCGGAAATACACCTGAACGACCATGTAGAGATGCGAAAAGCTCATCCATGCGGGAGCACCGTTTGGAAAGTTACCCGCCTGGGCGCCGATATTGGCCTGGAATGTTTGGGCTGCGGCCGCCGGGTGATGCTCACCCGCCGCAAGCTGGCCCGCCGGATGAAGCACATCGCTCCCGCAAAAGATGAAGGGGATTCTCCAAGCGCATGAGCACCTTATACCTGGTCGCAACGCCCATCGGCAACCTGGAAGATTTCAGCCCGCGCGCCATTCGCATCCTCAAGGAAGTGATTTTGGTAGCAGCCGAAGATACCCGGCGCACCGTTAAACTGCTCAACCACTTCCAGATCGGCACCACCTCCACCAGCTATTACGATCACAATAAAGGCACCAAAACCGAAGCGATCCTCAACGCCCTGGAAAAAGGGGATGTCGCCCTGGTATCGGACGCAGGCACCCCCGGGCTGAACGATCCCGGCTACCTGCTGGTGAAAATGGCGCTCGAGGCCGGGCACACCGTCAGCCCGATCCCCGGGCCAAGCGCGCCAATTGCCGCCCTGGTGGTCTCCGGACTGCCCACAGACCGCTTTCTTTATTTGGGATATCTCCCCCGAAAGCAGGGGGAACGTCTGCGCGCAGTAGAAGAAGTAAAATCACTCCCATACACGCTGATCTTTTTTGAAACCCCTCACCGGCTGGACGAGTCGCTTGCAGACCTGCAAGACCTGCTGGGAGACCGGCAAATTGCCGTGGCCGGAGAGCTGACCAAAATGTTTGAAGAAGTGTACAGGGGCACGATCAGCAGCGCCCGGACGCATTTCCAGAACTTCCCTGCCAGAGGCGAATACACCCTGGTGATTGCCGGTCAGGCCAAAACCGAACAAAAATGGACACAGGAGGACGTGGTGAACGCCGCCAAGGTAATACTGCAATCCGACATTTCCCCTTCTCAGGCAGCCCGCCAGCTGGCCGAACAATCCGGCTGGCCGCGGCGTAAAATTTACCAGATCCTCACTGACCTGCAAAATCAAAACACCTAAACAAGAGGTAACCAATGGAATTATTTTCGCAAGACGCAATCCAAAAGCTCGACTCGGAAAATATGATCGAACATATTAATACCCTGCCCGACCAGCTGGCATTCGCCTGGAATCTGGGTAAATCTTATTCCCTGCCGGAAATGCCCACCGCCCAGCACATCATCATCGCCGGGATGGGCGGTTCAGCGATTGCCGGTGATATGATCGCTGCCTATGCCGAGCGCACTGCCGCCATTCCGGTGACAGTCATCCGGGACTATACCCTTCCCAAATGGCAGAACGCGCTGGTGATCTGTTCCTCCCACTCCGGCAATACCGAGGAGACACTCTCCATCTTTGACCAGGCCAAAGCAGCCGGCCTGCCTATCCTGGCAATTTCCACGGGCGGAAAGCTTGCTCAAAAAGCGAGTGAAGCCGGCCTTCCGCTGTGGACATTTGAAGACGACTTCCAGCCGCGAGCCGCAGTGGGATTTTCTTTTGGACTGCTGCTGGCCGCATTCGTTAAGCTGGGAGTGATCACGGAAAGCACCGCCGAGGCAGACCTGACCGCAGCTGTGGCAGCAATGAAGGCCCAGATGGTCGATTTCCTGCCGGAAGTGCCTGCTGTCGTCAACCCTGCCAAGCGCATGGCCGGTCAGTTCATCAACCGCTGGGTAACGCTGTTTGCTTCCGGCTTTCTGTCGCCGATCGCCCGCCGCTGGAAAACCCAGATCAATGAAGTTGCCAAAGCACAGGCGGCTTTCGAACTCATCCCCGAAGCAGACCACAACACGCTCCAGGGGATCCACTTCCCGGATGGCATGTTCGGCCAATCGCTGGCCTATTTCATCACCTCCAGACAAAATCACCCCCGCAACAACCTGCGGGAGGAACATACCCGCAAGATCATGATGCTGGAAGGGATCGGCACCGATTTCTATCGGGCGCCAAATGCCGGTATCCTGGAAGATATGTGGGCCGCCCTCCATTTTGGCGACTACCTGGCCTACTACCTGGCAATTGCCTATCAGGTGGACCCCACTCCAGTGCCCATGCTGCAAAATCTCAAACAAACGCTAAAGGACGCGGAATAACCGCTTTATTGATATCGCATGAACATGAAAAAATCTTTTCTTATCTTATCCCTCCTGGTCATCCTGCTAAGCTTCAGCGTATTGACTGCTTCCGCTCAGGATGCCCCGGTAGTGCGGGCGATCCTGTTTTATTCTCCTTACTGCCAGCACTGTGAATATGTGATCAACACAGTATTTCCACCGCTTTTTGACGAATACGGCGATCAGCTGCTCATCTTAGGTGTGGATGTCTCCCAGGAATGGGGCTCCACCCTGTTTAATGACACCATCACCGAAATTGGGTATCCGGAGGACCAAACCGGGGTGCCCTTTTTGATGGTAGCCGACCAGGTGCTGATCGGCTCGGCACAAATCCCCGAGGAATTCCCGGATATCATCGCCAGCGGCATTTCAGACGGCGGGATTGCCTGGCCTTCTGCCATAAAATTGCAAGACTTTCTTGTGGGGCAAGGCTATATCAACGCTGCGGGGGAAGATGTTACCCCCACCCCGGCGGCAGAACTGGCCACGGCAGTTGAAGAAGCGACTGCCACCACCCCACCTGAAGACACGGCGGAACCCACTCAGGAACCCACCGAGACCCAAGCCCCAACGACTCCCCCGGTGGCAGCAAATACCTCCTCCGACGGCGAGATCACTGTTTTTGATGAGAACACCAACACGGAGAGTTCCTTCGGAGATAACTTCAACCGGGACAAGATTGCCAACAGCCTGGCGATCGTCGTGCTGGTGATCATGGTTGCGGTCGTAATCTGGATGGGAATCCAGTTCATGCAGGCATCTACCCCTAAGTTGTGGCCATCCTGGGTGCTGCCGGTGCTGCTGGTGCTTGGCCTTGCGATTGCCATCTACCTGGCAACTGTCGAAGTCACCGGCAATGAGGCTATCTGCGGGCCGGTTGGTGACTGTAATGCAGTCCAGCAAAGTAAATATGCCACCCTGTTTGGCTTCCTTCCGGTCGCCATTTTGGGAATCATTGGCTATGTGATGATCGGCGTCTTCTGGCTGACCGCTAAACTGACCAGTGGCAGGATCCAATTCTTTGCAACTATGTCCATGTTCCTGTTTGGTCTGTTCGGATTGATCTTCTTCATTTACCTGACCTTCCTGGAACCGTTCGTGATCGGTGCGACCTGTATCTGGTGCATCAGTTCCGCTATTATCATGACGCTGATCAATTTGCATAACACCCCCATGGCCCTCAACGCCTGGGCAGAGATGGATGTAGACGACTACCTGGACGACGAAGACGAATAATAATTTCACCACTTGTTTGGATCAGGAAAGGTTAGGAACAGAGCAAATTTACAAAACCCTGAACCAAAGGAGAAAACTTTATGAAAATAGCAGTTGTTACAGATGACGGGAATACCATCAGCCAACATTTTGGCCGGGCAACCCAGTATGCCGTCTTTGACATTCAGAACGGGAAAATTTTGTCCAAAGAGCTGAGAGAAAAAGCCGGGCACCATACTTTCCAGGCTGAAGGTCAAACCCATGACCACGACCATCACCATCACGAAGGCCGCGGCATGGACGCGCATGCGGACCACAAACACGGCCGCATGGTTGCCACAATTACCGATTGTGAAGTGCTGCTCTGCCGCGGGATGGGCCAGGGCGCATTCATCAGCATGCAGCAGGCCGGGATCAAGGCTTTGCAAGTGGATTTTCATTCCATTGATGAGGCTATCCAGGCGCTGATCGATGGCGAGATCGACCAACACGTCCACGAGCAGTTGTGCGGAGATCACAACCACCATCATTAAGCCGTACACAGACCTTTGAAAGCATAAAAACCCGGTGAAAATTCACCGGGTTTTTATTTTTCCTGTCTTCATCAAGATAAATATTCTCTCCATAGTCTTTTTACAATCTTTTTACATCCACTGGATAAACTAATCTCAATATCAACCAGACAGCCCGAGCTTTGGGCTGTTTTAGGAAATAAAAGGAGTAACGAATTGAAAAACAAAAGACGAAATCTGACCCTGTTTGCAGTGGTAATCCTCCTCCTGGCTGCCAGTCTGGTCGCTTTTCGCCCGTATGGCGGAGATGCTGACGCGGATGGCGTTTCAGACTACACCGAGGCTCTGGCTGAAGCGCTCGGAATCGATGTAGACACCCTGCAAGCCGCTCAGCAGACCGCCGAAGAAAACGCACTCAACCAGGCCGTTACAGATGGTTTGATCACCCAGGAACAGGCCGATGCAGCACTTTCCGGAGAAGCTTCTGGCAAACCCGTCCGCTTCAAAGGCAGTGACATCGACATGGACACCTATCTCGCAGACGCATTGAACATTACCGTTGAAGAGCTGGAATCTGCAGAAGCGGAAGCCAAAAGCATCCTGCTTGACCAGGCGCTTGAAAATGGCACCATCACCCAGGAAGAGTATGATGCACAGCAGCTCCGCAGCACCATGAGCCCCTACTTTGAAAACGCCTACTCCTCAGCGTATCAAAGTGCGATCGATGCTGCCCTGGCAGACGGCGCGATCACCGAAGAGCAAGCAGCCCAACTGGAAGCTGAACCGCAGTTTGGCGGGCGTGGTTTCGATGGTGGACATGGCTTCGATGGCGGCCGTGGAAAGCACGGAGGGATGACTCAAGATTTAGAAGGCAGTTCCTCGTTTGGCGATAATTCTGTATCGGGTGCTGACAACTAACCGCAGCCAACCGACGCTGAACAAGGTTTAGCCATAGAAAAAAGCACGGCCATAAGAAGCCGTGCTTTTTTCTATTCAAGTCAATTTAGAACTATTCGGCGTCTTCCACTTCTACAACGGTGGAGGGGGCGTCCAGAGGTTCCTCAGGAACCACCAGCAGCATCACCAGGTAGACCAACAGCCCGGGGCCGCCTGCCAGTGCGAAGAGCACAAACAGCAAGCGCACAATTGTGGCATCCATTTTGAGATATTCACCCAGGCCGCCAGCCACACCGGCGATCATGCGATCACTGCGGGAGCGGTACAACTTT
>QKGK01000339.1 GCA_003250455.1 Chloroflexota bacterium
CACACTTGACATCAAATTAAAAAGGACTAAGATTATCCGGCAATTCTAATTGAGGATTAATCCACAAATATGCGAGATGTTTTATCATACTGTGGAAAGAAATGAAAATGAAAACTAACGCAACCACTCGTTTTCTAGGTCTCATACTATTTTTTATTGGCGCAATTATCGGGTTTTTCATCCTGACGATGTCTGTTTGGGGAGATATCGAAGCCAATACTTTTGACAAAGCTGTGATCAGCGAGGAAAAACTCAATACGCTTAACTGCCCGGTATTCATCACCGAGGGAGAGCTGGGGACGATTACCGCCTCCTTCGAAAACGGGACGGACAAAGATCACTCCCCGACGGTGCGCACGCGCATCACCCAGGGGTTTGTTACGCTGTATACGGAATACCGCGAAACAGTTGATGTTCCTGCTCACGGCGCCACCAAACTCGATTGGAAAGTGTCGGAAGAGAATGCGGCCTTCAACCGGCTGGTATTGGTTCGGGTTTATCAATACCAGAACTTCGGAATCCCTTCCAGGTCCAACTCGTGCGGGATCGTTTTGCTCCCCATCACCGGTATTACCGGGGTCCAGGCCTTTTACGGCGGGCTGGCGCTCAGTGCAGTGCTGGTCTTCGCCGGGTTGTGGCTCTACCGCCCGGTTTCAGATGACCAGCGTGAACGCGCCAGCTCCACGTTTCTTCGTAAACAGCAGGTTTACCGGGCGTTCCTTTATCTGGGATCGTTCTTTATCGTTGCCGCGCTGTTATCCCTGTTTGGCGACTGGCTGCTCGGCATCCTGCTGCTGCTGTTGGCGTTTGTCTCGGTGATCGTGGTACTGTCGTTCGCTGTCTCCGCACAATAGCCAATAAGCCCAAATTATTCCCAGAAAGTGTTGTGGTAATATTTTTCCGCAGGCGCACTGCAGTCTAAAGGTAGGGCGCCTGCAATTGCATACATGGACTGCCCTATCCGGTAATCCGGGGTCCTGGCATTCCACAAACGGAAAATTTTCTAACAAATGCTCAACCGCTAACTGATGACCGCCTCAACGACTGCCTCTCCGAGAAAGACCCTGCTGGCCGACCTCGGCCTGGTGTACTGCGCCGCTATCTGGGGCAGCACGTTCATCCTGGTCAAGAGCAGCCTGGCGCATATCGACGCACTGGCAATGGTGGCCTACCGCTTCCTGCTGGCAGCCCTGGTTGCCGGGCTGTTCCTGCTTTTCCAGCGCAAGGCCCTGTTCAAAGACTTTCGCCAGGGCGTGGTATTGGGGGTGGTGCTGGCCTTTCTCTACATTCCCCAAACCATCGGATTAAAGTTCACTTCAGCGGCAAACTCAGCCTTCATCACCGGGCTGTTCGTCGCCTTTGCGCCGCCGCTCTCGATCCTGCTGCTCAGGGAGCGCACCCGCCGGGCACAGTGGGCGGCCGTGGGCATCTCCCTGGTGGGGCTGTGGCTGCTCACCGGTGGGCTGTCACAGGTCAACATGGGAGATATCATCACCCTTTCGGCGGCTTTCACCTATGCCCTGCATATCATCCTCACCGACCGCTTCATCACCGCCCGCTATGACCTTTACCGCCTCATTTTTCAGCAGCTGCTGGTGGTGGGGATCATCAGCCTGCTGGCCGGGTTGGTTGCGGGGAGGCCGCTGGGCGTTGGCGGCACGGAGACCGCCCTGGTGGTCGTGTTCCTGGCGCTGTTTCCCACCTTTTCGGCCTTCCTCATCCAGATCAGGGCGCAGCAGTTCACCTCGCCGGTGAAGGTCTCGCTGATCTTTGCGCTTGAGCCGGTCTTTGCCGGCATCTTCGCCTGGACGCTTGGGGGAGAGGCGTTCATCCCGCTGCGCGCCTTGGGGGGATTGCTCATCTTCCTGGCCATTGTGGTCAGCACGGTGCAGCCTAAAAAAGCTGTCTCCAGAGAGTCTTTGCCCAGCGGCAATTGACTCACCTCGCAATATCGCGTATCTTAAATATGGGGCTGCCGTTAAAAACCTCGATTTAACGGCTCTGAAGGAGACAAGATGGACTTTTCCGGTTTTCTTTCCCTGTACCTCCAGGCTGGCGGGATCATCCTTGGGATGATGGCCCTGCTGTGGCTGCTCAGCCTGGCGCTGAAAGATTCCAGCATTGTCGATATTTTCTGGGGAGCGGGATTTGTCGTCAGCGGGTGGGTGTACTTTGCCCTTACTCCC
>QKGK01000343.1 GCA_003250455.1 Chloroflexota bacterium
GACTGCCCGGTCTGGATCATGGCACTGGTGCGGGAATACTGCTCTTTAGGCACCATCAGCGTGACAGAGGACGTATACGCCGGGCTCTGGAAGGCGGCAAACGCTGAATCGAACAATGCCCTGACAATAATGTGCCAGACCTGCAATTGACCGCTGGCGAAGAGGATAAAGACCACCAGCGTCGAAATGGCTGACCCAACATCGCTGAAGATCATCACCAGGCGGCGGTTCCACCGGTCCACCAGTGCCCCGGCAATCGGGCTGAGCGCCACAGTCGGCAGCGAAGCAAACAGGGCGATAAGCACAAAGGGAGTCGCTTCGCCAGTCTGCTCAAAGATCCACACGCCAAGCACAAAATTGGTCAGACCCGACCCGATGATCGAGATAATTTGCCCCAGCCAGATGATAATAAAAGTACGCATAGAAAGAATTATAGCAAGCTGTTGGAGAAAACGCCCGGCAATTTACATTACCATGATTTAGGCACCGAGGTCCCAAAAGGGGCCGGTCAGTCCTAAACCGGCGAAGACTGCCTGGGCGTTGGGGCGTTGCCAGTCTCGCTCGGCGCGGCCGGTGTACCAGCGCTGCGCCAGATCCCAGCAGGTTTGCATGGAAATGAGATAGCCGGTGGAAAGCTGTTTTCGCGCCAGCCAGTTTTCGCAATGCGCCTTCGAACTGAAGGGCAGGATCGTCGCTCAGGTGTAACCGATCCGGTCCCAGAAGGCCCTTGCCGGGACCACAAAATGCACCAGCCACTCGGATTGGACCGGGGTACCCGGCTGGACGGAGAGCGTTAGCTGGTCCTCACACTGACCACACCCGCACGGGGCATGGATTTCGGCGGCTGCATCCAGGATGGCTGCAATGCCGAAAACATCCCAGATTCAGTTGCCCCAATAAGTTTTTCCACCTGTCCGGGTGGTGAAATCTGTTTTTACACCGGAGAAGGGATGCGCCATCCAGACGTTGGTCGACCCTGGGGCTAAAGCAATCTGGTGCGCGTTTGCCAGCCGCTCCAGGGAGTCCTGGACCTCCTGCTGGGGAAGGCTGAAGTGTTGAGAAATTTCGCTGGCCGTGGGAGGGGATGCGTTTGTAGCGAAAGATTGATAAATGAAATGCCGGACATTCATATCGATTTCTTGCATTTCGTTCTCCTGGATCAAATCTGTTTGAAATAAATAAAAAGAAATTGAAATGCCTATTCCTCACCCTCCAGCATATCCGGCCTGCGCTGCTGCGTACGCTCCCGGGATTGCTGCTGGCGCCAGCGTTCGATCTCGGCGTGGTTGCCGGAGCGCAGCACTTCGGGCACCTCCCAGCCGCGGAATTCCGGCGGGCGGGTGTAATGCGGGTATTCCAGCAGGCCGCTGGCATGCGAATCGTTGCTGGCAGCGTTTTCGTCTCCCAGCACGCCGGGGATCAGCCGGGTGATGGCGTCGATCATCACCAGGGCAGGCAGCTCTCCGCCGGTGAGCACATAATCGCCGATGCTGATCTCATCCGTCACCAGGTGCTGGCGGACGCGCTCGTCCACCCCCTCGTAGCGGCCGCACAGCAGCGCCAGCCGCTCCTGCTGCACAAGCTCCTCGGCCACCTTTTGCGTAAAGCGGCGTCCCTGCGGGGTCAGCAGGATCACCGGGCAGACCGGCGGTGCGCCCAGCACCCCTTCCACGGCGGCAAAGATCGGCTCGGGCTTCATCACCATACCGCCTCCCCCGCCGTAGGGTACATCGTCGGTGGTGTGGTGCTTGTCGGTGGTGTAATCACGGATGTTGTGCAGCTCCACGCGCAGCAGGTCCGCCTCGCGGGCGCGCTTGAGGATGCTTTCATCCAGGTAGGCGGAGAACATCTCCGGGAAGAGGGTGAATACGTCGAAATGCATGCGTATATTGTACACGAGAAAAATTTGTTCGTTAGGATTGATGCTCTCTTACTGTCTTGCTGGAAGCATCCGCACTCTTTGCTATTCTCACTTTCCCCTTTTCCTGGATTCCCGCCTACGCGGGAATGACCATTTTTTAATCCTGTGTCGTTCCCGCATGCTTTTGGCGGGAACCCACCATCTTTCAGCGGATTGTCTTTTCGCGGCTTTTCCTCCCAAACCTATCAGGAGGTTCCCCTTCTGTGTAAAATCTTTATAAATATTCCCGCCGCGTAGGCCAATCGTCAGACAAACG
>QKGK01000459.1 GCA_003250455.1 Chloroflexota bacterium
ATCACTGCGGGGCACGTTGTAAGGGGAACTGAAACAAAAAGCCCCAGCTTAGCTGGTGGAAGTCGAAGGTTTATAGAAAGAGGACGAAGTGGATTCCCGCCAAACCCGTGCGGGAATGACACCAGAAAAGCGAAGAGGTTGTCATTCCCGCTCAGGCGGGAATCCAGGACAGAGGAGTGAAAGACAAGAAGAGTGGTTCAGTGGGAAACGAGCAAAACATGCATTAGGGTTGAACGAAGTGTTAACAGCACTTCAAGGTGCCGCTAGTCTTGACTATTAGGAAAAATGGAGCGGTTAAGGCACCGGCTTCCAGGAAGGCATTTTATCGATAGCCGGGTCATTGGTCAGGTTGGTGACAAAGCGCCCCCCTTTGTCCATGATGTAGATCTCCTGGTTGCTGTTTTGCGAATTGGTGAACACGATCCAGTTGCTGTCCGGAGACCAGGCTGGGTCGTAATTGGCACCAGGCATTTCCAGGCGGCGAAGCGTAGCGCCTTTGGAGGCTTCTTCGATCAGGTACAGCTGGCGGTTATTGTCCTTGGTGCGGATGTAAACGATCCACTCCCCGTCCGGCGACCAGGCTGGTTCGATGCCGGTGTTGGTGCGGTCATCCTCACTCCAGCGGAGGTCGAACAGCACCGGGTCGTCCAGCCCGCCGCCTGTGCGGATCGAGAGGGTGCGGAAGAACGTCCCGGCAACCATCATGGTTTCACCATC
The DNA here is from genome assembly GCA_003250455.1 of Chloroflexota bacterium. Taxonomy (GTDB): domain Bacteria; phylum Chloroflexota; class Anaerolineae; order Anaerolineales; family UBA11579; genus UBA11579. The sequence goes on from QKGK01000459.1 coordinate 718, forward strand.
CGGGGAAAAAGATGCGTTGTATTCCTCAAAAGCCAGCTTTTGGTCTGAAGGCCGCATGCGGATCACATCGGTACCATCGGCGTTCATCATTGCCAGCAGGCGTGCGCCGCCATACCTATCGGTGACAAAGACGATCTTGCTGCCGTCCGGCGTCCAGACCGGGTCGAAATCCTTGGCCTGGAAGAGGGTCAGGTTGGTCTGGTTCTGACCGTCGGCATCCATCACCCACACGTCCAGGTCATAATTGCTGCCGAACGGTCCCGGCCCGCCGTCTGCCACATACAGGATCTTGCTGCCGTCCGGCGACCACATTGGCCAGCTCTTGGCCACTGCGTCAAAGGTCAGCTGGGTCACATCGCTGCCATCGGAATTCATCACATAGATCTGGTCGGTTCCATCCCGGTTGGAAATAAAAGCGATCAACCCGCCGCTGCCCAGAGGCGTTGGCTGGGGGGTAGGCGTGAAGGTCTCTGTGGGGGCCATTGTGAAGGTCGGGCTGGCGGTGGCGCTGGGTTCGATCACCACTGGCGCTTCGGTGTTGGTCGCTTCAGGCGTATCTGTGGGGAGAGGCACTTCGGTAGTGGCAGTTGCGGTTGGGGTATCTGCTGCAGCTACCGGGGGATTGATCGCCCGCATCGCAAAAATTCCCACCACGACCAGCAGGACGACAGCAGCAATTCCACCAACCAGGAAGAAAGGGGTCAGGTTGCGTTTTTTAGGCTTTGTACCGGTTGGAGGCGTGGTTCCCGGCTCGCTCGGGGGGATGTCATCCCGCATCGTGGTTGGACGCATCAGGGTGGGCTGGTCTCCAACCGCCTGGGTCTTTTCTGCCAAAGCCGCCGGGTCAGTCAGGGCGGTCATGAATTCTTTTACGCTTTGGTAGCGTTTGTCTGGTTCAATCGACATCGCCCGCTGGATGGCAATATCTACATGCAGGGGGATGTTCTGGGTATATGAGCGGGTGGAGACGAGCGTGTCCTGGCCTAACATCAGGTTGATCGATTCAGGGGGCGGGCTGCCGGTAAGCAGCGCATAGAGCGTGGCGGCAAAGGAGTATTGGTCGGAATAAGTGCCGGTTTGGGCGTTGCTGTACTGCTCCGGCGGAGCGTATCCCGGGGAGTATCCACGGGCGCCAACGGTGGTTTCTCCCTCGGTGGATTTAGCGATCCCGAAGTCTACCAACACGATCTGCCCCTGCGGGGTGATCTTGAGGTTGGCCGGTTTGATGTCCCGGTGGATGACCGGCGGGTCCTGGGAATGCAGGTAGTTGAGCGCGTCGGCGATCTGTTCGGCCCATTCCAGCACCTTGTAAACTGCCTGCGGGCCTTCCTCCTGGATGCGGGTGCTGAGGTTCCCACCGGGGATGAAATCCATTACCAGGTACTGGACATCATCAATGATGAAATGGTCGAACACCAGCGGCAGGTGGGGATGGCGCAGTTTTGCCAGCAGCCGGGCT
>QKGK01000563.1 GCA_003250455.1 Chloroflexota bacterium
CACTGCATCGGTCAGCGCCTGCAGGGCGGTGGAGGAAGTGTCGATCTCCAGGCCGCCAAACTGCGGGAAGACATGGCGTGGCCTGGATACGGGTTGGATCACGCTGCCCTCATCTACCACCCCGTAAGTAGCGAACGCCTCGGTGGTGGCTGGCGTGTAAACCGGCAGTTCGATCACGGCCGCATCTGCGAAATCTCCCGAGACGGCGGCTACCTGGAAGCGTGCGATTCCGGCCATATCGGTGACAGCCGGGAAGCGCACTTCCACGCGATCATTGGCTGGCACGGTCACCCGCTCCCCAGCGCTGCCAGGCAGCCTGATATTAGCCGCCTGGACAACCACATCGACGATCATTTCCTCGTCCGTCTGGTTTTGTAGCACCACGGGCAGTTCGAATTTATCGCCAAAGTTCAAAAAGCGCGGCGCGGAAGGTCTGACCATCAAAGGCAGCCGGGCGGTTAGATTCGCCTCGCCTGATCCGAACTGGTTGCCATCATCAACCGCCACGACCATCACCCGGTAGCGAGTCAGGTTGTCGGGCAGCGAAATTTCCACTCGAGCTCGGCCATTTGCATCTGTACGCACCTCGGGGGCAAAAGTGGCCAGCGGGTTGAAATCCGTGCGGATCTGGATCACTTGGGCGGGAGCTCCTGCAGCACCTCCCGCTTCCTCCATGGGAGCAGCTGCTGGCGCCTCCATAATCGCATCCCCCGCTATCGCCTGGGTAGAAAGACTCCTGAGCGCCTCGCCCTCCGCCTCTTCGGTGACATCCAGGGCCAGCGGATTGACGAGCACGATACTCGCCCTGCCATAGGTGCTGCTTAAATCTGCGCTTCGATTCTGGTAGAAAACGGAAATCGGATCTGCCAGCTGGTAGTTGCTCAGCGCAAGCACCGCTTCATCGACCACCACAACAGCCAGCTCAGCACCTGGTACTGGTTCTCCCCGGGCATCTTTGAGTTCCAGGTCAATGAGCGTCTCACCGCCAGGCTCCAGTTCAGTTTCCCGCGGGGTAATTTTCAAATCTAGGGTACGTTGAGCGGGCGGGATGCTCAGCTGCAGCTGGCCGCTGGCATAAGCTGGCCTTGGAGGTACACCAGCTACCTCTTCTCCTTGATCATCCAATCGCGGAGCAGAACCTACCAGGTCTACCTGCAAATGCAGGTTGGGAATAAAAGCTTCCTCAATGGGCACTTCCAAAGTGATCGATTCCTCGCTCATCTCGAAGCGTTCGTCGTAAAGAGTCCCACTGCGGCTGACAGTGAGCATACCTTCCGCAGGGCTGAATGGTGCTTGCACGAGGATTTGGGCAGTATCCCCAGGCTGGTAGCTTTCTTTATCCGGGATCAGGGTTACAGTTTCTAGCTCAACCCTGCGCGAGGGAGGTCTTTCACCCCCGCTGACCCAGCGGGTGAACTGGCTTTGATTCTTGCGCCCCATTTGATCCGTCACTTCGGCCGTGATCTGGTAGCGCCCGCCAACCGGGGTTTCGAAGGTGCAGGTTACCGGTTGCCCCTCCGATCCTTTGGTGCATTCCTGGAGGTCAACCTCCTCCTCGCGCCAGTCACCTTTGTTGTATTTCCATTCCAGGCGGGCGGCAGTAATCTTAACCGGGCGGTCGACCACCGGATTCCCGTCCAGATCTGTGACGATAAATTCGATCTTCAATGGGTCCCCCCGCTCAACAAAAATGCGCTCGCTGCGAATACCCACATAAAGTTCACCGGGGTGCACCAGTAAACTGGTCCCGCCGGACCATGCCTGGCGATTGACATCAAAGACGGTCGCTTCTGCAAATAAACTGTATGGGCGCGCCTCGCCCGGTTCGTCAAAGTCGAGACGTAAGAAATGGTTGCCGGAGGCATCCGTCAATCCTTCAAATGTTTCCACCTCGCCTTGCTCAGCACCAAAAGGGCCAGGGCCTTCAAAAGACATCATGGGTTCGTAATACCACCACCATGGCTGCCAGATCCCAAAATGAAAATCCGGCCAGTTGGGGGGCGAGTAATTGGTCGGAGTGGAGCTCACCAGCCAGGAAACTTCCGCGTTTGGCAGCGGTCCGCCGGCATAATAATTCGCCTCAACAGCGACGATGGCGTGTTCCCCGGCGAAGTAAGGTCCCTCGGTCTCGTTGCGAGCAGCCACTTCAAATTCCGGTCTCCTGAACTCGAGTATC
>QKGK01000569.1 GCA_003250455.1 Chloroflexota bacterium
GGTCTGTTTTTTTTTAATCTTTCGGGGGAATTTGATTTTCCAGTTCTTTTAATTTGCTCCGGTTGGATCGGATGATATCCTGACGTCGTTGGTAAGCAGCGGCGAACTCAGCACCAAACAGGGACAGTATCGCCAGCAGATAGACCCACAAAGCAAAGGTGAGGAACCAGGTAAGGCTGCCATAGAGTAAACCGCTGCGATTAATGACCAAACTTGTATATACACGAAATGCAAATTTTGCAAAAATGACTAACACCCCCGCAGAAAATGCCCCTGCAAAAGCTGCATTCCAGTCGACTGTCCGGTTGGGGAAAACCCGATAGATCAGCAGTAAGACGACCGTCACCGAAAACAGCTCGAACAAGTAGCTGAAGATCTGCCTGCCAGAGCCAGTACGATCAAGTAAAAAATTGGTTACCGGGCCAATGATGAAGGAGGCGATGAAGGAGACTACCAATATGATGACCACCACAATGGCCAGGATCCTCCGCTGAAGATACGACCGGGGAGAAGACTCCCAAATGTGGTTGAGAGATGAAACCATGGCATTAAAGAAGGAAGAGCCGCCCCAAAGCAGCCATAACCCTGAAACCAATCCCATGGAACTGCGCGCGTTCCAGGTCTGATCCAAAATTTCGTTCAGGTTTTCCACGCCATAGGGGATGATCCCGTGCAGATATTCTGAGATCACCCGGCGGGATTCTTCTGAAGGGAAGAAAAAACTGGCAATATAAACCAGAAACAGCAGCAGGGGAAATATTGAAAAAAGAGTGTAATAGGAGATCGCTGCAGCATGTTTAGGGCAATCATGTGCGCTGAAGGATAGAATTACCCGCCGTAAAAACCGGCTGATGCCTTTGACTCTTCTCTCTAAATACCTTACCATATGAAAAATTATACAGGATTTTAGTCTTTCGAAAAGATTTCTCCCCGGGCTGTCACCAGGGTCCTTTTGGTGAATCATAAAATCATTCATCGATTGGGGTAGAATTTCCCCCTGTTTTATTGTAATATTCATTCATGACCTTGACATTCACTGCTTCCTACGCTGACCGCGTCACCCTTTTGTTTCGCTGGCTGGGGATCATATTGCTGGCAATGCTGTTGGGTGGGAGTGCGGGACTGACTCCCACTGATACCGCCCTCCTGTTATCCATGGCGCTTTATAACCTGGTATTGAGCGTATCAAACCTGTCCGGACGGCGGTTTCCTCACCAGGAAATGGGTTCGCTTATAGTGGATGGGGTCTTTTCATTGCTGTTCCTTTTGCTAACCCGTTACCAGGGCGGGCTGTTTGTGTGGGCTGGAATGCTCCCGATCTTCACCGGAGCGCTTTATTTTTTGCTGCGGGGGGGGCTGCTGACCGCTGGCGCAGAGATTTTGATCAATGGGATCGTGGTTGTTGGAGTTTTGGGGGTCGGCAATGGTCTGCGCCTGATGGCCTTCCCCGCCGTGGTGATGGGCTTTTCAGGTGTGGTGGTAGGGATGGTCTCACAGCAATGGGGATATTCCACCACCCAGCGGCTTGCCTTCGAAAAAACAAAACAAGAGGAAGCCGACCGCCGCGAACGGGAACGGATCAAAGCTTTATACAAAATTACCTCCACCATGACAGCCACCCTGAGTTATCAGAAAGTGCTGGATATGTCCCTGGATTTGACGGCCAATGTGCTCGCAGACCGGGAAAATGATAACCAGATTGTCAGTGCGGCGCTGCTCTTTTATGGGGATGATCTGTATGTCCGTTCTGCCCGCCGGTTCACCCCGATGGACCATCGCGTGATTCTGCCTGCCAAGGAAGGGGCGCTGTTCGAAAGTATCCGTTCCGGTCAGCCGAGGAAGCTGGTAGACCCTCAAAACGACCCGGAGTTGAATAAACTGGTTGCCATCCGCAACTGCGGTGTGGTGTATTGCTATCCGCTGCGCACGGTCTCGGAGATATCTGGGGTCTTGGTGTTTGGCCATCCCGATCAGACGTATTTCAATGACCAGCGGGTTGAGATATTGGAGATCATTGGGCGGCAGGCATTCGTTGCGCTGCAAAATGCTACCTTGTACAGCAATCTGGAAGAAGAAAAAGAGCGCATGATGGAAATCCAGGAGGAGGCGCGCAAGCAGCTGGCGCGGGATCTGCACGACGGCCCAACCCAGTCTGTGGCTGCGATTGCCATGCGGGTGAACTTTGCCCGCAGGATGCTGGAACGTGATGTGAGTGCGGCTGCAGAGGAGCTCTTCAAGGTGGAAGACCTTGCCCGCCGCACGACAAAAGAGATCCGGCATATGCTGTTCACCCTGCGTCCATTGGTGCTGGAGACAGGCGGTCTGGTTGAGGCGTTCAGATCGATGGCGGAAAAGACCGAGGATACTTTCAGTCAAACTGTGGTTATCGAAGCGGATGAAGAAGTCGTGAACGATCTTGAAATCAGCAGGCAGGGGTTGGCCTTTTATATTGCCGAAGAAGCGGTGAACAACGCCCGCAAGCATGCAGAAGCAGAGAAGATCTGGGTGCGGCTGATCAATTTCCAACCGGAGATCATTTTGCTGGAGATCGAAGATAACGGCGTGGGGTTCAATGTGGGTGAAATGGACCGGGGATATGAAAAGCGCGGCAGCCTTGGGATGGTGAACATGCGTGAACGCACCGATCTGATCAATGGGGTCATCCAGATTTCCTCGGTGGTGGGGAAGGGGACGCGCATCCGGGTGTGGATCCCACTGACAGACGAGGCTGCTCAAAAGATCAAACGTGGAAAAATCTAAAAACCTGCCGCTTTGGCTGCGGTGGTCGGGTTTGGGGGTTGGCGCGCTCACCTTCTTTTGGCTGCCAAAAGAAGATGTCGGTACTGTTTTTGTTTCCATTCTTGCGGCATCATGGAGCGTTTGGATTGGCGGTTGGCTATGGGGGCGGTTCGCTAACCGGTGGGGGGTTGTCTTTCGTGGTGCGGCGATTGGTGGCGTCAGCGGGGCGATATTTTTCCCCGCAGCATTGATCCTGGTGGTGATCAAAGCTGGAATCCACGATCATGGCTTTTTGGATTATTCCAATTATGAACTGGAAACACTGCTGGCCTACACCTCCTGGATGGTATCTGGAGGGGTGGTTGCAGGTATTTTGATCAGTAAATTGCTGGAAAAAAGGGGGAAAAATGGCAATTCGGGGCAAAACGTATAGTAACCGTATTTTTTTCTGATACTGATTTCTGGTACAATGAATTTCGGAGGAACATCAGAGCGAGGAGGCGCATGCCGTTTGCGGGAGGGTTGTATTACTTTACATCGCAGCAAAATGGGGATAAAGATGCACCTGCTGTTGTGCTGATCCATGGCGCTGGGGGGACGCACATGCATTGGCCGTATAATCTCCGAAGATTAAATAATCATCGCGTGTTTGCGCCGGACCTGCCCGGTCATGGGAAATCTTCCGGGCTGGGGAAGCAAACTGTGGACAAGTATGCGGAATCGATCGTCAGCTGGATGGATGCCGTTGGGATCGACCAGGCTTTGATGGTCGGTCATTCCATGGGAGGTGCAATTGCCCAGACGCTCTGTTTGCAGTATCCGGAGCGGGTGACCGGGTTGGTGCTGATCGGTACCGGTGCAAAATTATCCGTGAATCAGGATTTGCTGCATAAATTCTCCATTCCCTCCAGTACACCTGCGGCCATTGACCTGGTGATCAAATGGTCGTGGAATAATACTAAAGATGCCAAATTGCTAAAGAAGGTCAAAGAGCAGATGCTGGAAATTCGCTCGGCGGTGATCTATGGGGATTACCTGGCATGCAATAAATTTGACCTGACTGCACGCGTAGGGCAAATCCAGGCACCTACGCTGATCATTGTCGGTGAGAATGACAAGATGACACCGCTGGACCTGAATAAGCAGCTTGAAAGCAAGATTCCCAAAGCAAAAATGTCTGTGATCTCAGAATGTGGCCATATGGTCATGCTGGAGCACCCGGAAGCCGTGGCGGATGAGGTTTTTGGCTTTTTACAGACCATCCCGGCATAGCTCTGTTTTGCGTTAATGTACAATCTGGCTGGTGGCCAGATTTTTGTATTTGTAGGATATTAATCCCTTTTTGAAACCGACTTTTTTTGTAATATTGGTTTAGAATTGGCGTATGCGAAAATTATTGATATTCTTCATCATTTTGCTGCTTTCAAGCTGTGCACTCCCTGAGATTTCCCCCACACAGCCATTGCCCTCGCAGGATTTCCCAACTGCTTTACCCGCAGCCACGAACACTTTGCCTCCTACTGAAACTTTGGAAACAACTGAGGCGGTGATTACCCCCAAGGCAACCGAAGCCGCGACCAGTACACCTGCCCCGGAGACCTCTCCGGGGATCATCCTGTTCATTGGAGATGGCATGGGTACCATCCAGCGTCAGGCGGCCACCTGGTTGGGATTGGGAGAAAACGGGGTGCTGGCGATGGATGCCATGCCAGTGCGTGGGTCCGCGATCACTTCTTCTGCCAATAATGAGGTAACCGACTCGGCTGCGGCGTCAACTGCCTTGGCAACCGGCCAGTTGACCAATAACCAATTTTTAGGCGTTAACTCGCAAAAGGAGCTGCTGGTCACCATTTTGGAATTGGCCCAAAACCAGGGGTGGTCAGTCGGGTTGGTGACGACGACCCAGCTTACGCATGCCACACCGGCAGCATTTGCGGTGCATCATCCCAGCCGTGATGATACGCTGATCATTGCCCGGCAGATGATGGAAAAGCAAGTGGATGTGCTGCTGGGTGGGGGAGAGGATGATTTCTTTAGCCGTGGGGAAGACGGCTGCTTTACCGGGAATGGCAGGCAGCCCAAGGGGGCAGACCTGGTCGCACTGGCGATTGGTGAAGGTTATTCCTATGTGTGTTCTGCTGAACAGCTAGCCGCCCTGGAACCCAGCCAAACAAACAGGGTATTAGGCTTGTTTGCCGGGGGAGGAATGGAGAGTCCGTACAGCCCGACCCTGTCGGAAATGACCCAGACAGCGATTGACATTCTTTCCCAGGATCCGGATGGTTTCTTTTTAATGGTGGAAGGCGGTCAGATTGATTGGGCTGGTCATGACCGGGATGCTGAGAAAATCATACAGGATACATTAAGCCTGGACGCTGCCGTAACCATCGGACAAACCTATGCCCTGGGCCACCCGGAGACATTGGTCATCGTCACCGCTGACCATGAGACCGGGGGGATGAAGCTCAATAAAGATGGGGCTGGATCCCTGCTGCAGGATGGACCTTTCCTGATGCCGGATGGTACCGCCTTTTGGGTGGATTGGAACCTGATCAAGGGACATACCAGCCAACTGATACCAGTGACTGCTCAAGGCCCGTTTTCAGAGAACCTATCCGGGGAATTTCCTCTGACCAAGATTTTTGAGACGATGACGTTGATGCTGTTCAGTCATTGACCTATTTGAGGTCAGTTTCCGCTTCCATTTTCCGGGAGTATCCAAGTATTGAAATTATCAGATAAGTCACAGCTGCAGGCGTCTTCCAGTTCGGTTTGGATCGCCTGGGAATTGGCGGTTTTCCAGCGGTAGTCCTGCAGATATTGCCGCAGGGCATCGATGAGTGTTTCCTGCCCGATCTGGGTAGCCAGATCCCGGTAGAACAAAGGCCCGCGCCCGTACACAATGGCGCTGTACTCTACCCCGTCATAGGAATCCGCGGAGAGCCCGATGGGAATTTCTGCATCTTCTACCTGGGTGAGGCGGGATTGCCAATCGTAAACCAGCCCGGCGGCTTTGCTATCCATATGGCGGGTTGAGAAATACCAATAAGTGACATATTGGGTAATGGATTCATCCACCCAGGGTTGGTTTTGCTGGTCGTTGCCCACCAGGTTGTAGAACCACTGGTGAGCGACCTCGTGGACGATGACCGATTCGAGAAGGATATCGTTCGGGATGCCATATACTTCGCCGCCTTCTTCATATAGATCCAGGAATATTCCGGTGATCCCGGGGTATTCGATGCCCAGGGCCTGCATTGGGGAGCTGATGACGTCAAATTCGGTATAGGGATAAGAGCCGAATAAATCGCTGAAAGTTTCCAGGGCCTGGGCTGCATAGGTGAGGGCTTTTTCCTGATTGGCAGGATGCCCGGTGGTGGCGTAGCTGTTGACCTGGATGCCGTTCATGTCTTTGGAAACCACAGTAAAATCTGTGCTGCCTGCCAGGTAATAGTCCCGCGCCGGGCCGGCAATAAAGGAAGTTTTTTGTACCTGGTCATCTGCCTGGGTGGCAATCGCCGAACCGCTTGAAGCGATGACAAAATCTGCGGGGGCAACCACATCCACCAGGTAGTAGCTGGCGTCCTGGTAGGTTAGGTCTCCGTTGGTGTAGGGATAGTGTGCATACCAGCCGCTCTGATCGTATGCAGGGATCATGGGGTAGAAAGTATCCAGCACAAGAATATTGTCAAAATATCCAAACAAACCATAATTGCCCCCCATCGATTCGGGGAGCACCAGGGTGAAATCCATGGAGATGATCGTGGTCTCTCCAGGAACAAGGGTGGCGGGGAGCGCAACGCGCAAGGTAGTATTTTCGCTCTCCAAACTGCTGGAGGCGGGCTGATCGTCCACCTGTAAATCTTCTATTGTCAGGCTGCCGCCATAATAATTGGGGAACAGCCGGAAAACGACCTCATTCAGGTCGGTATTTTCCTGGTTGGTGTACTGCACGGCTAGTTTGCCGGTGAGCGCGGCGGTCAGGTCTTTCGGGATATTCAACGATATATGGTAAAGAGATGCGCCTGAGAGAAAATCCTGGGAATCAAAGGTCGCTTGGGATAGCAACTGCGTGTAGTCACTAATATTTCCCCAGGGATGAGAGGTGAGGAATCCGTCTGGAAGGGTTGGATGAGAGGTTTCGGTTGGCGTACCTACAGGAGTTGCGGGATCAACTTCAACAGATTTTTCCACAAGGGGGCTGCAGGCTGCAATCAGGATCAGCAGGATGAAGAGAAAAATGCGAAAATTTTTAACAGGCATGCGGTTTCCAGTGGGTTGGTTTTTGTACGAAATTAATAAAACCAACAGGGGGTATTTTGGTTATATCTATTGTATGCAATTCACCGGTTGGTAGGTTAAGGCTGGATGAATGCAAGAAGCAGCGATTATACCGGGAAATGAGATGTTTGCAACCCCTGGTTGATTAAAAATCCAATCAAACGAATTACTTGTCCCCTTTATCACATATAGTAAAATTCAACTCTATGGAAATCGAAATTTGGATCACACTTGGCATTTTAGCGGCAGCGATCCTGCTGTTTGTTACCGAATGGCTGCGGGTAGACGTGGTCGCCTTCTGCGTGGTGGTGAGCCTGATCCTGTTCAATGTCCTGACCGTTGACGAGGCGTTGGCAGGCTTTTCCAACCCGGCAGTGCTGACAATTGCCGCCCTGTTCATTGTCGGTGGGGCGACCCTTCGCACCGGTCTGGCTGCCAATATTGGGCGGCGAATCCTGCGGGTCGGAGGCACCAGCCCGCTGCGTCTGACCTTTGTAATGATGTTTGCGGTAGCGCTTATGTCCAGCTTTCTCAGCGATACCGGGACAGTGGCGTTACTGCTCCCCGCGGTGCTGGTTTTGGCACACGAAGTCAAGCTGCCGCCTTCCAAACTTCTGATCCCGCTTTCCTATGGTGCTTTGTTGGGTGGGGCGATCACCCTGATCGGGACAACTCCCAACCTGATCGTGTCCGAGCTGCTAGGAGAGTACGGTTTTGAACCCTTCGGCTTTTTCAGCTTCACCCCGATTGGGCTGCTGCTGTTATTGTTTGGGATCGGTTTTATGCTGACCATTGGCCGGAGGATGCTCCCGGAGCGGTGGGGGAAGATCGAAGGGCAGCCTGTGGATAATCCCGCTGAACTGATCGATATTTACCGCCTTCCCGGTGACCTGTTCCATCTGCGGGTGCGGCGCACATCAGGGCTGCGCGGGCTGACGTTGCAGGATTCCGGGTTTCGGGAGGAATATGGGGTCAATGTGCTGGAGGTGCAGCGCAGGTTGGAACCTCGCCCGGTTCAGACCCTGGGGACAATGATCGGATCGCAGGATCCCCCGTCCATCGAAAGGGAAACGCTGCTCCCGCTGCCAGACCTGCTGTTGGAATTGGATGATATCCTTATCGTTCAGGGGGAGATCGCTAGGGTGACGAAGGCTTCTTCCCGCTGGCGGCTTGGGGCGCGACCCGTCAATACTGAGGAAGATAACCATTTGATCACCAAGGAGGTGGGCATCGCCGAGGTGCTGCTGCCTCCCCGCTCCAATCTTGTTGGGAAGAATATCATCGAGCTGCGCTTCGGGACGCTGCACCATTTGAATGTGCT
>QKGK01000374.1 GCA_003250455.1 Chloroflexota bacterium
AGCACGCCCCCAGCAGCAGGGTAAGAATCATTACCATACTGAACAGCCAATAAATTCTCTTGGTCAAAACCTTCTCCTTTATTTTGGATAATGCACATGATAGAAATGAAGCGCTTTTAAAAAATAATTGTCCTAATACACCATTTCCCCGTTGACAAACGCTTTGGTGCGCGGGTCTTGGGGGGATTCGAAGAACTGGTCTGTCCCGGCAACTTCCACGACCCTGCCATCCAAAATGAAGGCAACCCGGTCCGCAAGCCGGCGGGCCTGGAAAATATTGTGGGTGACCAGCACCAGGGTGATCCCCTGCGATTTTAGCTGCTGGATTATTTCCTCGATCAGCCCAATGTTGTAGGGGTCCAGGTTGGCGGTGGGCTCGTCGAGGAGTAAAACTTCCGGCTGGATCACCATGGCGCGGGCCAATGCTACCCGCTGCGCCTCCCCGCCGGAGAGGGTGCGTGCCCGCTGGCGCGAAAACTCGGCCAGCCCCACCTGTTCCAGCGATTTCTGAACGCGCTGGTCGCCATTGCGTTCCCCGCGCAGCCGCAATCCATAGGCAACATTGTCAACTACACTGCGCTCCAGCAGCATCGGCCGCTGGAAAACGGTGGTCACTTTCCGGCGCAGTGCCAGCGGCATTTCATGTTCCGGGCTGCTTGGCGTCTGGTGAAATTCAACCAGGCCGCTGGTGGGAGTCTCTAAAAAGTTTAATATGCGTAGCAACGTACTTTTCCCCGCACCGCTGGGACCAACAATGCCCAGTATTTCTCCCTGAGCGATATCCAGAGATTCGATGTTTAACACCTGGCGTTCGCCATACCGCTTGGTGACATTGTGCAGGGAATAGATCGCAGTATTATTCATCGAACACCGTGCCCTGGAGACGCAGCATGATCAGGTTTGCCATAAATGTCAGCAGCAGCAGCACCGCCCCCAACAGCAGCGCCAGATCAAAATTCCCTTTGCGCGTTTCCAACACAATTGCCGTGGTCAGCACGCGCGTATGCCCGTCGATATTCCCGCCCACCAGCATGACAGCGCCCACCTCGCTGATGATGCTGCCAAACCCGGCAACAACGGCAACGATCACCCCCATGCGTGCTTCTGCCAATACCGTAAGCGTTGCCTGCCGCTTTGTCGCTCCCAGAGAGAACATCTGGGTGCGCAGACTGCGGTCTACGCCCATTACGGCTGCCATGGTGAACCCGGCAACCAGCGGAAAGGAAATGATCGTCTGGGCAAGGATCATTGCGCCGGGCGTAAAAAGGTTGGGGATGAAATCGTATGGGAGGCTGCCCAGGGGGCCGTTGCGGGAAAGCAAGATGTAGACAAACAAGCCGATCACAACCGGGGGAAACCCCATGCCGGTATACAGGAGGACCGCAATCAACTTTCTTCCCGTGAAACGGTTCAAGCCGATCAAGGCTCCGACAGGTATCCCAATGAGAGAACTGAAGACAAGCGCGATGCCAGAAATTCTTAAAGAAAGGGAGACAATTTCAGTAAATTCAGGGATCATAGGGCAATTAATAGTCTCATAGAATTGCACCCATGATAATAAGAAAATGCACTATTGTATCAACCCATTGACACAATAGTGCATTTTATCGCCCTATGGACTTTTTACTGGCGAGCGGTCAGTGTAATATTAGAACCCTTTCTGGAGGGCAACTCGTTACCCCTGGTTGCCTGTTTTCTTATCGAATACCTGTATCAATGTCCAGGTCGAGGTGTGTAATATTGTTTAGAGTGATCTCCACATGATAATCCGGCGACCCACCCGGCCCGCCCCCGCCACCCGTGGGCGAAGCAGCCACCACATAGGTGGAAACGGGTAAGACGATCTGGTAGTTGCCGGCCGGGTCGATATCCGCACGGGCAACCTCCCTCCCCCTATTCTCTGTGAACACCACAATCTGCCATGCCGCATACACTTCTGGTGAAGGGGTTGGTTCTGGTTCGCCCTCACGCAAAACCGGCACCAATGGCCCAATCGTGACATGCCCGGTGAGCGTGCCTTCCCCGCGACTCGGGAGAGAGCAGCCAACCAGGATGATTATCCAGGGTATAAGCAGTAACCGTTTCAGGTTATAACGCATTTTGGATTGTCCTGGGCGGCGGTCTTCCGAAGCATGATAGTTAAAGAAGTGTGGGCTCATTGT
>QKGK01000521.1 GCA_003250455.1 Chloroflexota bacterium
AGCTCCCCGAATTCGGGATATCTTAAAGGGCGATCGTAAAAATCTCCCCGCAGCGTGATCACCACCCTGACCCGGCTCTGGGGATCAACAACCGCCGAATGCACCAGGTTCAGAAAATGCCGGGTCTCGTCTTCCTCCCTGGCTAAGGTGAAGATCTCTTCAAATTGGTCGATCACCAGAAGCAGTTCGCTTTCATCATCGGGCAGCACTTCCTGGGCAGCCATCAAGAGACCGCGCCGGTCACTCTTCAATTGGTCCATCAATCCAGCCACCGGCGCGATCGCCACCCGGTGCAGCCCGAGCTCCAGCTCTTCGATTGGGTTGCTCCCCGGCAGCATGTCGACAATAAACCATTTATCTGATCCAGGTAGGGCTCCCCGGCGCAAAGCCGGAATAAGACCAGCCCTGACCACGCTGGATTTGCCGCTCCCGCTGGGCCCTACCACGGCCAGGAATCGCCCCTCAGCCGAGCCTATGCCATCAAGCGCTGAATCTCCATTTCGAGAATCCAAGCTGGCCAGGAGCTGGTTGATCAGCGCCTTGCGACCGAAGAAATCCTCGGCATCTGCTTCTTGAAATGCGTGCAGGCCTTTGTATGGGTTATGGATCTTGAACACCCGTCCATCCCCTACCCCAACCCTGGACGAGTCTGCGAGTGGCAAACCCGAAAGGGCAGCTTGAAAATCACTGGCCAGCTGCATTGCATCCAGGTAACGATGGTTTGAATCCAGCAGTGTGGCTTTTTGGATGACCGCATCTACCGAAATCGGCAGGTCAGGGCAATAATCCCTGACTGAAGGCAGCGGGGTTAGCTGCTTACCCCCAGATCCTGCAGGTGCCGATTCGCCATTAAATGGCGCTTCCCCGGTCAGCATCTGGTAGATCACCAATCCAAAGTTGTAGATATCTGTCCCGTTTTTATTATCATTTTTGAGCGGTTGGCTTGCGGAGGATTTTCCATCCAGATCGCCATCGGCCAGCTGGGAGCCATCTCCCGCCAGCTGCTTGGCAATGCCAAAATCAGATAGGTAGGCATTATTGGCTTCATCCATCAAGATGCTGCCGGCGTTCAGATCGCGGTGGACCACGCCATGTTGATGGGCGGCGGACAGCGCAGCAGACACCTGGTCAACCACCTGGGCAGCCAAATCCGGATCCAGCGGGCCAGCCTCCAGCCTTTTCGCCAGGCTGCCCCCGCGCACCCAGCGCATCACCAGGTAAGCGCTGTCCGGTTCTCGCCAGTAATCGTACAGGGGCACAATGTGAGGGTGCTCCAGCCGGGCTACGGTTTGGGCTTCAAACTCGAACCGGCGAATGAAGTCTGGATTGTTGGCATACTTCGGCAGGATAATCTTCACCGCCACTTCGCGGTTGACCTCCGGTTGAAAGGCACGGTATACCGCCCCGAAACTACCCTCATCGATTTGCTCTAGCAGTTTATAGCCGCGCGGGCTGTGCTTGGTTACCAAAGGCGGAAATTCGGTTTTCAATCCGGGAGCCTGCACCTGGAAGATGTGCTCGGATTGGCTGATCCCTTTCAGGTAGTGCTCCCCCAGATCAATCAGGCTCACTTCCTCCGGTAGATCAGCCCATACCATTTCTCTTATCGCCCGGGATAGCAGAATTTGCCCGCCATGCCCGGCTGACATAATGCGTGCTACACGATTTAGCGTGTGGCTGGCCAGGTAATCCCCATCCCGGACCTCCGCTTTCCCCATATGGATGCCCATGCGAACCTTGATTTCCCCGCTCTCCCCCCAATCCTCGACTGCCAGGGCCAGCTGGACCGCAATGGCGGCTTTGATGGCCTGTTCGGGTGCAATGAAGGCGCTTTGGAAGGCATCCCCGATCACCTTGAAAGCCAGCCCTCCCTGCCCTTCGATACCTTCCTCCAGAATCACGTTATGGCGCGCCAAAGATTTCCGCATAGCGCGCGGATTCTTATCCCATAGAGGTGTGCTTCCCTCGATGTCGGTAAACAAGAACGTTACCGTTCCAACAGGAAGGTCTCTCAAAACCATGCGTTCCCCTTATTAGTTGTTGAAAGTCAGTGCTATCCGTGGAGAAATGGCCTTGGATTGAATCCTTCAATACATTATAGACCAAATTTATCCTTTATTCTCTTATTTCGCATTCCCTTTCTTCACTGATCTC
>QKGK01000089.1 GCA_003250455.1 Chloroflexota bacterium
AAGCTTTGACAGGATTAGTCGAGGGGTATGTTCGACTAATAAACTTACTTACCGTTCTCTCAGAGCGACTTAATCTTATGCTAAAATGTCCCGAAATCTATGGGGCAAATGTCCCGGACGGAATATAAATTTTCTATCCATCTCCATAGAAATTTTCTATGGAGTCTCAGCTTGTGTGATTATTTGGGTAGATTTTTATTTCAGGGCTATTTAGAACCAGAGACGGACAGCTTCTTTCCCACAGTGATCCCATTACTCAATCCCAACCATGTACTCGCAGGTGTATCAGTTAGGAATCAGATGCAGAGGAACACTACCCCTTCCCTAAATGCGATCCGTTTTTTGTAAAATGATCGGGTTGTTATTCTCCGGGTGGTGGATGACTTCCACATCAGCATGGTAGGCCTGGCTGATCATTTCGACGGTGAGCACCTCTTCAGGAGATCCAAAAGCGGCCAATCGTCCGCCGACCATCAGGGCCGCTTTGTCGGCAAACAGCGAGACCAAGTTCAGGTCGTGCAGCACCATCAGCACGGCAAGATCACATTGATAGGCCTGCTCGCGCACCAGTGAAAGCAAGGTGCCCTGGTGCTGTAAATCCAGGTGATTGGTGGGCTCGTCCAGGATCAGAAGCGGCGTGCTCTGCGCCAGGGCACGGGCCAACATGACGCGCTGCTGTTCCCCGCCGGAGAGTTCTGCAATCCGCCGCTGGGCGAGTGAAGTGGTCCTGGTATTTTCCATCGCCTGGGCAACCTGCCGCCGGTCTTCTTCTGAGGGCTTGCCTGTCCAGGACATATAAGCCGTGCGCCCCATCATCACCACCTGCTCGACAGTAAAAGCGCCGCCCAGGTAAGAAACCTGCGGGACAACGGCCAAAATCCTGGCGCGCTGGGGAGGCTGCAAGCGGGTCAGCTCGGTATCGTTGAAGGTAACGCTGCCGGAGGTCACCGGGGTGACGCCGCTGACGCCGCGCACCAGCGATGTTTTTCCAGCCCCGTTGGGACCGATAAGGGCGACAACTTCCCCGGGTGTGACCTGGAGCGAAACCTGATCGACCACCCGGTGCGTGCCGTAATAAATGGTGAGCGCATCGATCTTCAGCATTACCAGAACACCTCGGCTTTGGCCCGCCGCAGGATCCACAAAAAAAATGGAGCGCCGATCATGGCAGTCACGATCCCGACAGGCAGTACGCTGGGAGCCATGATCCAGCGGGCAATCACATCGGCAAACAGCAGGGTAGTGCCCCCGGCCAGGGTGGAGAGCGGGATCAGGCGGCGGTAGTCCGGTCCCCAGATCATGCGGAGCACATGCGGCACTACCAGGCCGATAAAGCCGATCACGCCGGAGAAAGATACCGCCACCGCCGTGGTGATGGAGGCGACCACGATAATGATCGTTTTGGCACGCTCCACCGAAAGGCCCAACTGCTTGGCCTGCTCCTCACCAAACTGGAGCAAATTGAGTGGATGCCCAAGGACGGACAGCAGCCCCATCCCCAGCAGCATGTACGGCAGGGCGGCCAGCACCGGGTTCCATCCCGCCATGGGAGATCCGCCCAACAGGAAAGAGATCGCCCGGTAAACGGCATCGTTATTTTTGAGCATCAGGAATGAGGTAGCCGCCGACAAAAAGGCAGAGACCGCCACTCCGGCCAGGATCAATGTGGTGAGCGGCACAAGGTTCCCTACTTTGGCGAGGTTGTAGACCACCACCACGGTGAGCACAGCCCCGACAAAAGCCGCCAGCGGGATGAAATAAAACCCCAGCAGGGTATCCGGCCATTGCAGGGTGAGGGCAGCCACGGCCCCCAGCCCGGCACCTGAAGCCACGCCGATCAGGTAAGGGTCGGCCAGCGGGTTGCGAAACAGGCCCTGGTAGGCTGCCCCACTGGAAGCCAGGGCGGCACCTGTGAGCATGATTAGGATTGCGTGAGGAAGGCGGATGCTGAGGATGATGGTCTCAAAATGGGCCGGCCAATCGGCAGTGATCCCTGCCGAGGGCAATTTGGAGATCAAGATCTCAATGAGGGTGCCGGGAGAGATGAAGACTGCCCCAATGGCAACATTGACCACCAGCGCTGTAATCAGCAGCACCAGGTTGAATGTGAAGGGGGGAGCTTTTTTAATCAGCTTATTCATTGAGGCATCGCCGAGGTGGGGACATCTGCCCCCACCTCAACTGATAGATGCGAAAACCGCAAGCGGTTATTCAAACAATTCCGGATGGATCAGTTTTGCCATCTCTTCCAGACCGTCCACCAGGCGCGGGCCGGGGCGGCTGACGGTGTCATCGTTGAAGGGATATACCTGTCCGGTCTGCACGGCGCTGATCGCGTCCCAGCCGGGGCGGGCGGAAACATCTTCGACAGTGACGCCGAAGAGCGAGTCGCCGAGGAGGATGATCTCCGGGTTCTGGGAAATCAGATCTTCTGAGCTTACCGACACCCATGCGCCTTCAAATGTAGCGCCCAGGTTTTGCCCGCCAGCCAGTATGATCAGGCTGTCGACATATGTGCCAGGGCCAGAGGTGTACGGGGCGGAAGGATCGGTGCTGTCCAATTCATAGAAGACCAGCGGTGTGGTCTCGGCGTTAGCGATTACCTCAGTGACTGCAGCTACGCGCTCCTGAAGTGAAGTGATCAGGGTTTCGGTCTCTTCTTCGTGGGCGGTGAGGATGGCAGCCGTGCGGAGTAATTCGTACATGCCGTCCAGGTCAGACGGGTTTGGCACCTGGAATACCGTCAGCCCCAAATCGGTGAGCGATGTTACCTGTTCCGGTGTGGTCAGCGGAGCAGCCAGCACCAGGTCGGGTTCCAGCCCGAGAATGGCTTCGGTGTTCAGGTCTCCCCAGGTGCCGCCAATGCTGGGCAGTTCCAGGGCAGCTTCGGGATAATTGGTGAAGTCTTCCCGACCGACCACCTGATCTCCGGCACCAATGGCAAAGAGGATCTCGGTGACAGAGGGAGCCAATGAGATAACCCGCTGGGCAGGTCCTTCGAGGGTCACCACGGTGCCATTGGCGTCTGCCAACTCGATCGCTGCAGATTCCACCACAGGTTCTTCTGTGGGTTCCTCCACCTCTTCTGAAGCAGTGTTGTTCTCTGCGGCAGGTTCGTTCTCCACCACATTGACATTCTGGTTATTTTCGGCATCAGCCGGATTGGCTGCAACATTTTCCCCCTGGTTGCTGCCGCAAGCTGAAAGAAGTACAGCCAGCAGCAGGACCGCAATGCTCAAATTTCGTAATACACGTGACATTGTCCAACTCCTTAGGGTTAAAAAAATAAACCCGCCATCGAGGCGGGTTTTTGACTGGTTTATGGAGCATGTATACATGCTCCAATGTTCTCATCCCTGGCCGCGAGAGATTGATGGTTGAAAAACTTCAACCAATTGAACTTGACCACGGCGGGCGACCTGGCTTGATCGAAAAAGCAAAAACTCTGCTTTTTCAATTTAACAGTTGCGGGACAGCACCGGACTTCCGGCGTTCAAGGAACGCCAGGCACCGGTTTCGCCATGAACAAGTTGTCTGCTTGTTCCGCCTACCCATCCGGGGGTTAAGGCACCGCGGCCAAAGAAGTATGCTGTTGTTAAGGTGTGTGCATTTTACCACAAAGAATTTGAATGGCAAGATGCTTTTCAGACTAATCCGGGTAGACAAGTACAACCAGACGCCTGGGTCCATGCACGCCCACCACCAGAGATTGCTCAATATCCGAGGTTTTGCTCGGCCCGCTGACAAATACCAGATTGGAAGGGAACTCTTCCGGACGTTTCGGCAGCCATTCAAAGATGCTTGGCAGCAGTTTGGATGTGGGCAGCAGCACGATATGGATGGGGGGCAGCAGGGAAGTGGTGCGGGCCAGGGTTTCGCTGACTTCCAGCACAAGGGTACCGGTTTCAGCAAAGGCCCAGGCAGCGCTGGTGAGTCCGGCATGGGCACGGGCGCACACTGTACGAAAATTGCTGGTCTCATCCGGGAAAAAGAACTCCTGATCGGGAAAATGGGTGTACACATCCAGCCCGATGACAGGATCTTCATGGTGCGCTACTACGATGTCAATCTCTTCTGCGGTGAAAAGCTCAGCAAGTTTTTTAATGGCAGCGTCAAGGTCTGGGAGCAGAATCACTTCTCCACCTGCCCCATTGAGCACTTGGGCAAAGTGATCGGCCAGATCGGGATACTCTCTGCGGCGCGTTTTCAGCTCCAGCGGTTTTACCGGGGACTTCTTCAGGCGGGCGAGGATCTCATCCCTGGCGCTCATCGGGTTCCTCCTGCATGGCAGCCCACTGCTGGCGGAAAGATTTCTGCGCCACCATGGGGTACTGCTCCAGTTGATTGAACTTGATATTGAAGAGCTTCATCATCAGCTGCCCGAAGCGCCCCAGGCCAAAGAAAACCTGCATCCAGAGAGGGGTTGCCAGCATGCGGGAGGCAGTTTGCTCCAGCACACGCTCTGGCAGCGGCACCAGGCCTTGCTCCACCTGGTCCACCCGCAGCTCCCGGAGCATGCGCGGCAGGTCTATACGCACCGGGCAAACGTCCAGGCAGGCGCCGCATAAGGTGCTGGCGTTGGGCAGCCCTTTGTAATTTTCCAGGCCAAACAGCAGCGGCGAGATGACCGCCCCAATCGGCCCGCTGTAAGGGCTATGGTAGGCATGCCCGCCCGAGGCCAAATACACCGGGCAAACGCTCAGGCAGGCCCCACAGCGGATGCACTGCAGGGCTTCTTCATATTTCGTCCCGGTGATGCGGCTGCGGTTGTTATCCAGCAGGATGATATGCACCTCTTCCGGGCCATCCAGCTCGGTGTCCCTGGCTGGGCCGGTGATCACAGAGGTGTACACCGATAAAGCCTGTCCGGTGGAGAAGCGCGCCAGCAGGGACAGCCACACACCTGCCTCTTCCCAGGTCGGCGCCAGGCGTTCAATGCCCATAACGGCGATATGCACTTTGGGCAGGCTGGTGGTCAGACGGCCGTTGCCTTCGTTGGTCACCAGGACAATGCTGCCGGTCTCTGCGACACCCAGGTTGACCCCGCTGATGCCGATATCGGCTTCGAGAAATATCTGGCGCAGGGTCTGGCGTGCCACCTGCGTCAGGGTTGAGGGTGTGCTATCCACGCGCTGGCCGATCTTATCGGCAAACAGGTCGGCAACCTGCCCGGCAGTCTGGTGAATAGCGGGGGCAATAATATGGGAAGGCGTTTCCCCGGCCAGCTGGATAATATATTCCCCCAGATCGGTTTCCACCACCCGCATTCCGGCTTCCTCAAGCATCTGGTTGAGGTGGACTTCTTCGGTGACCATGGACTTGCTCTTGACCACCCGGCGGGCATTATGCTGGCGGGCAATCTCCAGCACGATATTGCCCAAATCTTCCTTGCCCTGCGCCCAATGCACCTGAGCTCCGGCCCGGGCGGCATTGCGCTCAAATTCCTGCAAGTGCTCGCCAAGGTTGGCAACCGTGGCAGCACGGATCTGCTTCAGTTCATCGCGGAGTTCATCTACGTCCGGCACTCGCTCGAGGGCAGCAGCTCGAGCCCCGCGGTTGCGCTGCATTGCGGTGGCATAAGCCCCACTGAGGCGTTTGTCCCGGATGGTCTTGAGCGCAATTTTACGAAAGGCTTTTTCGTCCACTTTCATGCGGCTAACTCCTCCAGGATCTCGGCGAGATGCACCACCTGCAAATGATCTTCCGGGGTCTGGTTAGCGCGCATCTGCATCAGGCATCCGGGGTCGGCGGTGACCAGCACACCGGCATCGGTGTGCAACCCGTGCGAAAGCTTGTCACGGGTGATTGCCTGGGAGACATCGTGCATGCGTACACTGAAGACCCCCCCAAACCCACAGCAGCGTTCCGAATCTTCCATTTCCAGTATCTGGCAGCCAACCTGCTGCAGCAGCTGGCGGGGCTGTTCTTTGATCCCGGCGACGCGCAGCATATGGCAGGAATCGTGATAGGTGACAATATGGGTCTCGGAAGACTTAGGGGTCAGGGGCACGTTGGTGGCAAGAAATTCGCTCAACTCGAAGATCTTCTTGCTCAGCGCCTGGGCACGCGCTTTCCAGGCTGGTTCACCGGCAAATAAATGGGGATATTCTGCACGCATCATCCCGGTGCAGGAGCCGCCAATCACCACCACCGCTTCGTACGGTTCCAGGATCTGGATGGTCTGTTTGGCTAATGCTTCTGCCTGCGGGTTGAACCCGGTGGTGAAAAAAGGCTGTCCGCAGCAGGTTTGGCTGGCAGGGAAATCCACCCGGTAGCCGCCACGCTGAAGCAATTTGACAGCCGCCATCCCAACTTCGGGGAGGACCTGGTCGACCATACAGGTGACAAAAAGGGCAATTGTGTTATCCATGTGTTTTCTGTTTTAATAGTAGTCGAGAATGATGGCCATGGTCTGCCTTGAAAGCGCAAAACATGACCGTATTGTACCAATGATGTAAGAAAAATATACCCAATCTGCACATAATATTATGAAAAAGACCTTCATTTTCCTCCTGTTGAGCCTTGGAATGGCCCTTTCCGGCTGCGCCTGGCTATCAAACCCTGATCCAACACCCACACTATCCCCGACGGTAACCCCTACGGCGATTGTCGCCAACGCCCATGTGATCTTCGTCCAGGCGGTGGAAGCCGAGGACGGCAGCTGGACCTTTTCGGTGACCGTGGAACATCCCGACACCGGTTGGGAAGACTATGCCGATGGATGGGATGTGGTGCTGCCGGACGGCACCGTGGTGAAACCCAACCCGGAGGCGGCTTTTACGCGGGTGCTGACCCATCCCCATGAGACTGAACAGCCCTTCACCCGCAGCCAAAGCGGGATTGTGATCCCGGCGGACGTGACCAGCGTGACGGTGCGCGCCCACGACCTGGTGGACGGCTACGGGGGGCAGGAAGTGGTGGTACAGCTCAACCAGAGCAGCGGGCTGAATTTTTCCGTGGAACGGGCTTCGGCTTTCCAAATGGAGCTGCTGCCCCAGATAGGGGTGACCAACCAGCAACCGGACGGCAACCGGGTGGCAAGTGGGCAGATCGACCTGCTGAATGCCGCCGTGCTCGATATTCCCCTGGGGGGCGTACCTCTCTGGGTGGTGGGTGCAGCTGATGAAGCGGGCAACCCAATTTGGGTAGCGGCATTGGAAGACGGGCAGCTTGCAGGTTTCCGGGTGGAAAATGGGGAAGCTCAAGCCATCGACCTGTCCGTGAGCCAACTTCCAGCGGGGATGCCGCCTGCAATCCTCTACCAGGACGGGAAGGTGAAAGTCCTGACCACCCAGGCACCCAACCTGGCGCCGTTCACCCATCCGATCTTGACGGGGGCAGGCGATCTGGCGTATATCAACGACCAGGGAGAAATTTTCGTGGAGGGAAGCGATTGGGCGCGCCCTTACAAAGCAGATGCCCTGCTGGATGGCCGGCTGCTGAGCGACGGGGCAGGTAACCTGCTGACACTTGCTGCCCCCTCCGATATTTACCAGCACGGCGCTTTAGGGGACGACCTGGAAGCAAAAGGCTTCACGCTGCTCAACCTGGATACCGGGAAGGTCAACCGGGTGGGGATCTACTCGGACCAGGTGGTCGAGGGGATCGCCCCGATCTGGGCAGACCTGAACTCGGACAGCGTGCGGGAGATACTGCTGACGCTGAGCAACCGGCAGGGCGGCGCACAGCTGGTGGTGATGGATGCGCAGGGCGAGATCATCGCTCAGGGAGAGCCGATCGGCACCGGCTACCGCTGGCGGCATCAGATCGCGGCGGCGCCAATCGGACCGAACCGCGAAATGGAAATCGTGGACGTGCTCACGCCGCACATCGGCGGGGTGGTGGAGTTCTTCCGGCTGGAGGGGGAAAATCTGGTGAAGGTGGCCGAGCTCTCCGGCTATACCTCGCACGTGATCCACACCCGCAACCTGGACCTGGCCTTCGTGGGCGACCTGGATGCGGATGGATTGTTGGAACTGCTCCTGCCGAAGCAAGACCTCTCCTCCCTGGGCATTTTGCAGCGCAGCGAGTCTGGCGTGGAAGTGGTTGGAGAAGCGCCCCTGGAAGGCGGGCTGAGCAGCAACCTGGCGGCCATCCCGCTGCCGGACGGGGGCATGTCCGTTGCCGCCGGGATGGGTTCCGGTGTGCTGAGGGTGTGGCTGCCGTAAAGCTGCTGTCTACGGGTAGGGGACAAAAGCCAAAACGGTTCCGGGGTATTTATCGGTGGCGATCAGGAAGCCGAGATCGTCCAGGCGGGCAATCGCTTCCCAATT
>QKGK01000315.1 GCA_003250455.1 Chloroflexota bacterium
TAGACGACATTTTTTCTTTTTCCAAGAGGTATAGGATTAATTAAAAATTTATTTTTCAAAGTTTTACTCATCCAGATTTCATATTTTACCGCTAATCAGGTCTTTTTCGTAAGAAAATTCCTGGAACATATTTTCTAAAAAAGCCTTGACTTTCCCCTAACTGGAAGGTGTACAATGGAATCACTTCTGGCCGGAAGCAAACCATCAACACAAGGTGCATAATGCTCAAGATTGGCGAGTTCGCAAAGTTATCCCAGGTATCGGCAAAAACGCTGCGCTTCTACCACCAGGTAGGGCTGCTCAGCCCCGCCTGGACCAACCGCTACAACGGATACCGCTACTACCAGGAACAGCAGCTCGCCACGCTGAACAGCATCCTGACGATGAAAGAGCTGGGGTTCTCGCTGGAGGAGATTCAAACCATCCTGCAGGAAGACCTCTCCCCTTCTCAGATGTGCAGCATGCTGCGGGTGAAAAAGGCCGAACTGGAACACCAGATCAGGGTAGACCAGGCCCGGCTGAAAAAGATTGAATCCCGGCTGGCACAAATGGAAACTCCCAGCGCACCGCTGGAGCACCTGATAACCAGAAGTAAACCTATGGAGGTAAATCAAATGGAAACCAAGATCATTACCAAACCCGCTTTTACCGTGGTGGGATTGAAATATTTTGGACAGAACAAGCATAACGAGATCGCCCAAATGTGGGACACGGAAGGCTACCGCCTGGAAGAGCTGCCCAACCTAAAATCTCAAACCGATTACTACGGCGTGTGCGGCAATATGGACGACCAGGGCAGCTTTGAATATGTCGCCGGGGTCGAACTGACCGATCCAAATGTTTATCCAGAGGGGATGGTCAGGTGGGATGTGCCGGAACAAACCTACGTGGTTGTCCCCTGCACCATCCCGACCATCGGCAAGGCATACGAGTTCATCCACGGCACCTGGCTGCCGCAAAGTGAATATCAGCGCGCCCCCGGACCGGACTTTGAACTGTACGACGATTCATTCAACAACGAAGACCCGGAATCCATCCTGTATATCTACGTCCCGATTGTCAAATAAGCTCCCCTGACGGGACGAAAATCAGGACGCACTATAAAGGTGCGTCCTGATTTCATTTTCGCCATAAAATTTAGCCCCGCGTTCCGTACAGCAATCTTATTCCAAATTCGTTTGGATGATATTTGGAGAGGGGTGGATGCATACCATTTCAAGGAGATCAGTCCCAATGTTCACAAATTTATGGGGGATTTCTTTCCCAGCCACGACGATAGTTCCAGGGCTGGCTTGAATATTATCTCCTCCAACCGTAAACCGGACGCTTCCCTTTATCACGATCCAGGTCTCAGGATAGGGATGAATGTGCAGAGGCGGTCCCTCTCCTGGTCGATCCTTGACATGAAAGAAAGAGGTGCCGAACCCGTAAGCATGTCCCTCAAATTTTACCGATCCGCCTTGCGCTTTTTCTAAATCAACCGCATTAATGATGATGTAGCTGGGATCTTTCTCTCGAGGATCCAAAGATTGTTCATATGACATATCATTTCTCCTTTTCTACACAGGGATATATTGCCGCGATACATAAAATTCCATCACTTCATTCGCCGCGGTCTTTATCCACGCCTGCCAGCCAGCGGGTCAGCGTAAAGGCCAGGATCGCCAGCCCTAATAAGATCAGCGCAGTGATGAAGGTTACCCGCAGGTCGCGTTCCATCGCCCCATATACCAGCAGAGGCATGGTTTGTGTGCGTCCCTGCAAATTCCCGGCAAACAGGATGGTAGCGCCGAACTCCCCCAGTGCCCTTGCCCAACTGAGGATCAGCCCGGTCAGCAGTGCGCGGGCGCTTTGCGGCAGCATCACTTGGGAAAAGATCACCCAGCGGTTGGCGCCGTCCACCTTGGCCGCTTCCTCATATTCCCGCGGCAGGGACTCGAACTGCGCCTGCGCTGCCCGGATGTAAAACGGCGATGAGACAAATACCTGCGCGATGACAACCGCCGCCATGGTAAACGGGATGGTGATGCCCAAATCCGCCAGCATGCCGCCGATCAGCCCACGCCTTCCAAATGCAGAGAGTAGCGCCAACCCGGCAACCACCGGGGGCATCACGATGGGCAGTTCCACCAGGACCATCAGCAGGCG
>QKGK01000177.1 GCA_003250455.1 Chloroflexota bacterium
CGGGATAAGCGCGGCAGTCTTCCGGCAAAAAAACACGGCAATATCCCTTTGTAAGTAAATTGAACATCAGTGTATGGCATTCTCAAAGCTGCTCAATTTATTTGAAAAACTGGCATAGAGATTGCTTCACTGAATAAAAGCAATGCTTTTATCCGGTTCGCAACGACACCCCGAATCACCTATTGTCATTGCAAAGGAACACAGCGTCTGTACAGTCCCTGACTTTGAGAAAGCTGTGAACATTATTAAGTGATTATTCCCATAAGTAGCTGAAAAGTGTTAGACTTACCGCCGGAGTATTTTTGATTATGGCGACCGCAATGAACCGAGAACAAACTATCGAACGATTTCTGGAGAAGCCAAAAATCTCTGTGCTGATCATCGGCGCGGGCATCAACGGGATCGGTACATTCCGTGACCTGGCGCTCCAGGGCGTGGACGTGCTGCTGGTTGACCGGGCAGATTACTGTTCCGGGGCCAGTTCTGCTTCCTCTCACATGGTGCATGGCGGGATCCGCTACCTGGAAAATGGCGAGTTCCGGCTGGTGCGCGAAGCGGTGGCAGAACGCAACCGGCTGATCCGGAATGCGCCGCATCTGGTCAAACCGCTGCCTACTGTTTTCCCGATCTTCAAAACATTTTCGGGGCTGCTGAACGCCCCGCTGAAATTCCTGGGCCTGATGGACAAACCCACCGAACGGGGGGCAATTGTGATCAAGATGGGCTTGTCGCTGTATGACAGGTTCACCCGCAAGCAAAAGACGGTCCCCCGGTATACCTTTTCCGGGCGGCGCGCCTCCCGGAAGAAGTTTCCCAAGCTCAGCCGCAAAGTGCGCTACACCGGCGCATATTACGACGGTGCGATGCCCAGCCCGGAACGCATCGCCATCGAGCTGATCCAGGATACGCTGGCGGCCTCAAAAAAGGCTTTTGCCGCCAACTATGTGGAAATGGACCGTCTGGAAGGCGACCAGGTGATCCTGGTGGACAAGATGAATAACGAACAGTTCTCCGTGGAACCCCGATTGGTGATCAACGCCACCGGCCCGTGGATCGACTTTACCAACCTGGCAATGGGCAAGCAGACCCAGTTCATCGGCGGGACAAAAGGCTCTCATATTGTGCTGGATCACCCCGAACTGCGGGACCAGATCCAGGGGAATGAGTTCTTTTTTGAGAACAAGGACGGGCGCATCGTATTGATCTACCCGCTGGAAGATAAAGTGATGGTCGGAACCTCCGATATCCGCATAGAAGACCCGGACGAAGCCCACTGCACTTCCGAAGAGATCGACTATTTCTTCGAAATGGTGGGGCGCATCTTCCCGGATATCCAGCTGGAGCGCAAGCAGATCGTGTACCAATTTTCGGGCGTGCGCCCGCTGCCCTACAGCCCCGACGGCAGCACCGGGCAGATCAGCCGCGACCATCAGATCGAGATACTGCCCGCAGGGACTACTGCCAGCTTCCCGGTGCTTTCACTGGTGGGCGGCAAGTGGACCTCCTTCCGGGCGTTTGGCGAGCAGGTGACCGATGCCGTGATGGAATTTTTCAGGAGCAAACGCAGAGGGGACACCAGAGACCTGGAGATTGGCGGCAGCAAGGGCCTGCCAAAGACCGAAGAAACACTCGCTGAATACCAGAAAAGCCTTGTCGAAAAATACGCCGCGCCAGAAAAACTGGTGAAAATCTGGGTGGACAGGTACGGCACCAGAGCCGAGGCATTCCTCGGCCAGCCGGATATGGCGCCCCCCACCGGGATGTGGCCGTTTACCAGCTATACACCGGAAGAAATCGACCTGCTGGCAAAAACAGAAGACGTCATCCACCTGGATGACCTGATCCTGCGGCGCACGATGATCGGCAAGCTGGGCCTGCTGACTGGCGATGGGCTGAACGCCCTGGCCGAGATCGTAGCGAAGGCAAAAGGCTGGTCAGATGAGTATATGATCGAAGAAATTGACCGCACCGTGGAGATGATGCGGGACCGGCATGGAGTACAACTCCGGCCGCAGATGTACTCCATGCCGGTCCCGCATCATCTCCACGGTGCGGTCAATTTCTTCGATCATATACTCATCTGACCAGCCTTTTGCCTTCGCTACGATCTCGGCCAGGGCGTTCAGCCCATCGCCAGTCAGCAGG
>QKGK01000369.1 GCA_003250455.1 Chloroflexota bacterium
CTCCTTGCCCTGCCCATCGTGCTGGTCTTTGCCGCCATCTTGGCTGAAGCCGACCCCATCTTCGACGATATCTTTGGACAGTTCCTCGACATCTTCAAGATCGAGAACCTCGGTGAATACATCGGCCGTAGTATCCTGATCGTCTTCGTTGCCAACATCGTCCTCGGGGTCATCCTCCACGCCATAACCAAAAATCACGATGACGCCCTCGCCGGGGAAGAAGATAAGCGCTGGATCCCCCCCTTCCTGGGTATCACCGAATCCGGCATCATTCTGGGCAGCGTCAACCTGCTCTTCCTGGTATTCGTGGTCATCCAGTTCCAATACTTCTTCGGCGGGCAGACCAACATCCACCTGGACGGTTTTACCTACGCTGAATATGCCCGCCGCGGCTTTGCCGAACTGAACATCGTCGCCATCTTCAGCCTGCTGCTATTTTTGGGGCTGTCCTTCTTCACCCGGCGAGAGCAAAAAGGCAACCAGGGTGTATTCTCAGGTTTGGGTATCCTGCTGTTCGCCCTGGTGACCGTCATCCTGGTATCTTCCTTCCAGCGCTTGCTGCTATATGAACAGGCTTACGGCTTCTCCCGCCTGCGCACGTACACGCACATCTTCATTTTCTGGCTGGGCGGGCTGCTGTTCGCCGTCAGCCTGCTGGAACTGCTCCGCAAGCAGCGCTTCTTTGCCCTGGCCACCCTTGCCGCCGCCGTCGGCTTTGTCGCCACACTGAATCTCGTCAATGTGGATGCTTTCATCGTCCAGCGCAATGTGGATCTGCTCGAACAGGGCGAATCGCTGGATATTGCCTACTTGGCCTCCCTTTCCGAGGACGCCCTCCCCTCCCTGGAAAAAGCTTACGGCCAGGCAGATACCCAGGCTGCACAGGAGTCCATCGCAGGCGCAATTGCCTGTCACGCCGCATTGAATGGCGAATATAACTATCCGGAATATTACGGCGATCGGTACAGGTGGAGCTCGTTCCATTTCTCCCGCAGTCAGGCCAACAGCATCTGGCAGAACGATCTTTCCCCGCAGAACGAAGGGCAATTCTCAGTCCTGAACAGCTCAGTAGACCGGAACAAATGGGATAGCTATATCATGCTCAATGGAGAAAAAATCTTCTGTTACAGCTACCAGGGAGATTGATCTCCTCAAATTGAATCAAAAAAAGAGACCTCACGGTCTCTTTTTTTAGTTTCGGGATATCAGATATTATTTGCGGGTGCTGAGCCCAAGTACCGCGTAGATCGGGCACCAGGAAAAAACGCTGGTCAGCACGAAGACCACCGCTACGATCAGCCCAACCAGGCCCAATGTACCAGAAATGACGCCGGTGAAGTACAGCACACCCAGCACAACTGCGATTACCAATCGGACGATCTGATCGACAGAATTCATGTTTTTGTTGAGTTTCATTTTATGCCTCCAAAGGATTAATTAGTGATTGTTTGAATTGCCAAAGCCAGGAGTGTGATCGTCCCAATGCAAATCAAGCATGCAAGCACGAACTTGTACCACTTGTTTCCGCTGTTTTTCATTTGGCCGAACCTCCATTGCCTGTCCGTTTTACTTTACTTTGGACGCAGTCTCCCCCAAAAAGGTTACAAAATTGCTCAAAAATCCCAAAAATTCAGGAATCCTGTTTGTCTGTGTTCAAAAAACTCGACTTCAATTGATTAAAAAGCCGCTTTCGCCGGGCTGCCGGGATCACCCGTTTGCCTTGCTCGCGGTATAAAAAAATGGTCTGCTGCGTGGTATCCAGCACCACCCGGCAGTTTTCGCAGGTTGCCAGGTGCTCCTGGGCTTCCCGAGTCAACGCCTCATCCAAATTGTTGTCAATGTAGTCCGATAAATACTGCACCAGATCTTTACATTCCATGATTAATTCCTTTATACCGCTTCCCCCAACACCGCGGTCAGCTGCTCTCGCATCAATAATCGGGCCCGGTGCAAACGCACCTTCACCGCCCCCGGAGTGATCTCCAAAATTTCTGCCGCCTCCTCGGTGGACATTTCCTCAATATCCCGCAAAAAGAACGCCCCGCGCAGTTTCTCCGGCAGGGACTGCATGGCGGCATCATCCAGTATTTGCAGCAGTTCCTGCTGGTCATACAGCTCTGTCACGCTGCCATCCCAGCTGGCGATGTTCTCCGGCATGGGGAGCCCTTCCTCCGCTTCCGGCAGATCGCTTTCCAGCAGCATACTGGACCGCTTCCGCCGCACCATGTCGATACCGGCATTATGCGTCACCCGGTAGAGCCAGGTCCCGATGCTGGATCGTCCTTCAAAGGTCTCAATTTTCTCAATGAACTTGATGAACGTTTCCTGGACGATATCCTCAGCATCACCTTCATCCCCCACAATACTCACCGCCAGCCGGTACATTTTGTCCGAATACAACTCAAACAACTCCTGGAAGGCTTCCGGAGATCGGTCGCGCAGTGCTGCCAGCAATTTGGGATCATCTTGCATGAATTGCTTATCCTTTGGACGGAAAGAGTGTCTGCTTGGTTACAGAATTATAAAGGAAATTTATCATTCAGCGAACCATACATAATTCCCAAGGTTGCAGTATGATCATAATAAGCACCCAGTTCAAAGTTTTTCTGAACCCAAAAATTGGAGGAGATTATGGAAACCTCAGCCCGGATCGACAAATACCTTAACGACACCCTGGACCAATACCTGCAAACGGTGATGCGCCTGTGCCGCCAGCCGAGCGTCTCTGCTCGCAAGGAAGGCACCGCCGAATGCGCTGTGCTGGTCGCCGAGGTCCTCACCGAGCACGGCTACCAGGTGCAAACATTTGAGACTGCCAGCAACCCGGTGATCGTCGGCAAGCTCGCCGGGAAGTCCGACCGCACCCTGCTGTTCTACAACCATTACGATGTCCAGCCGCCCGAACCGCTGGAGCTGTGGACATCCCCACCCTACGAACCGGACATCCGCGACGGCAAGCTGTATGCCCGCGGCGCCAAGGACGACAAAGGTGAGCTGGTCGCCCGGCTGGCCGCCGTGGACGCCGCCCGCACCGCCAATAATGGCGAGCTGCCCTGCAGCGTGATCTTCGTGGTCGAAGGAGACGAAGAAGTTGGCAGCCCGACCATTGCGAAATTCGTCCAGCAGCACCTCGACCTGCTGGCCTGCCACGGCGCTATCTGGGAGGAAGGCCAGGTCTCCAAAGAAGGCCCGCTCGACCTGCTCGGGCGGCGCGGCATCATCGCTTTCGAGCTTTCCGTGGAAAGCATGAAAATGGACGCCCACTCCGGCAACGCCCACAATCTGCCCAGCGCCGCCTGGCGGCTGGTCTGGGCGCTCAACAGCCTCAAAGACCAGCACGAGCACATCCTCATCCCCGGCTTTTACGAAGACGCCCAACCCGTCAGCGAGGCCGACCGCCACCTCTTCGAGATCTATCCCAACCTGGAAAAAATGCAGCAGGATCAGCTGGATCAGTTTGGTATCGAGACTTTCCTGGGCGGCCGCCCCGGCATGGACGCCGCCACAGCGCTCTTCAACCCGACCTGCAACATCCAGGGGATCACCACCGGCTACCAGGGAGAAGGCATCAAGACCGTCATCCCCGCCCGGGCCAGCGCCAAAGTGGATTTCCGTCTGGTGCCCCGGCAGGATCCCGACGACATCGAGAAAAAGCTGCGCGCCCACCTGCACCAGCAGGGCTTTGACGACATCCACGTGCAGCGCATCTCGGCCATGTGGCCCGCCCGCGTCGAGCCGGACGACCCGCTGGTGCGGCTCTCTTCACGCACGGCCAAAGAGGTCTATGGGCGCGAGACCATCCTCTACCCGATGACCGGCGGCAGCTCTCCGGTGTATGCCTTTGCCAAACCATTGGGCAACATCCCGGTCATCAGCCCCGGCGTGGGCTACTGGGACAGCCGTACCCATGCCCCGGACGAGCACATCCGCATTGAGGATTTTCTCAACGCCGCCCGCAACATCGCCCGCATCGTAGACGGCTTTGCGGAAATATAACCCCTAGAACTACACAATTCCAATCGTGTGTCATTGCGAACGCCCCGGTGAGAAATTCACCGGGGCGTGTGGCAATC
>QKGK01000114.1 GCA_003250455.1 Chloroflexota bacterium
CCAATCTCGTGCCATTTCCACGAATTATTTACCTTACCAGGGGTAAATGCAAACACAGCCGGGGAAACTCCGCCCGGCTGTGTTTTATTGGCGAATAAAACCGCTAATTATTTGGCGCGCCGGCGTTGATCCAGTTAATCACCTTCTGGATGAGATCTTCCGGCAAAGACTGGGTCGGGGGCATTTTACCCCCAATTTCCTGCGTGCCCAACAGCTTTTGCACCAGCAAACTGTTGTCTGCATCACCGGGGTTGATTGCCGGCCCATTCTCTCCGGAGTTGATCACTTCCTCATAGCTGGTGGCCAACCAATCGCCCGAAGAGAAAGACTCTTTGTGACAGATCAGGCAGTAGGTATCAAACACCGGCTTGATCTCGGCAGCGAAGGAGATTTCCCCCGCAGACCCGCCTTCACTGACCGGCAGCGAAAGGATGAAATCCACCAGCCCGTCAATCTGCTGGGCGGTGAGCACCTCGCCCCAGGCGATCATCGGGGTAGCCTCATGGCCAAGGTTGATGCTGTCAAAAATTTCTTCCCGGGTGTTCCCTTCCCTGAATTCCGCGGAGCGCAAAGAAGGCCCCACACCACCCTCGGCCGTTTCCCCATGACACTGCGCGCACAGGCTCTTGTACACATCTGCCCCGGAAAGGGAGACGGTTTCAACCGAAATTTCCGGCGGCACTTCCACCGGCGGGTTGGCTTCCCAGGACCGGATATAGCTGACCAGCGCGTCGATCTCGCCTTCATCCAGCGGCCCGCCGTAGGACAGGCCGAACGGGGACATGCCAAAGTTGGGCTGCCCCTGTGAAATGATCGCCTTTAATGTCGCATCATCGCGTGTGCTCAGATATTCGGAGGTGCTGATCGGCGCAATGATATCTCCCGCCCTGGTCGGGTTGATGCCGCCCTCGCCAAAATCTCCATGGCAGGATGTGCAGTTATCAACAAACAATTGGCGGCCAACTTCCAGGCCAGTCCCCTGGGAAGACTGCAGCGTATAGGAAACCAGGGCATCGATCTGTTCATCCGTCAGGATCTCTCCCCATACCGGCATCGTCTCGTGAGAGCCCCCTTCTGAAATGATCTGGTAGGCGTCTTCCACCGTGGCGGCCTGCGGAACGCGGTCGAAGTGGCAGGCGGTACAATTCGCCTGGTAAAGGGCTTCCCCTTCCGGCGCCTGCGACGGGTCGACCACATACTGCGCCAGGGAGTTCAGTTCATCGCCGCTCATCCTGTCCCGCCAGGCAGGCATGGTCAGGTGCAGGCCGCCCTGGGAAATGATATCGGTCAGGCTGGCTTCATCACCGGAGAATGCTACCGAACTGCCGTGGCAGGGCGCACAATTGGTGACAAACAGCCGCTGCCCATCCGGGGCGATCAAAAAGTTCAACAGCGAGGTTTGTTCTCCCGGGGTCAGGACAGTCGTCCACTGCGGCACTTCCAGATCTGCGTGCGGCGCATAGGCCGGGCCGAGTTCCAGGGCATCCTTCAGCGTCAGCGGGTTTTCTGCGATCAGGTCGGTCGCCGCGTGACACGCACCGCACTGCTGGTTGAATACCTCGCTCCCCGCGGGAGAGAGGATAAAGCCGACCAAAGCGTCTATCTGGTCACTGGTCAGGTCTGCGCTCCAGGGCGGCATCCCCTCGTGTGTGCCCTGAGCGATGATCTCGTGCAGGTTCAGCCCGGTGGGCACATTAATCGCCTCGCCATGACACCCGGCACAATTCTGGATATAGAGTTCAGCGGTCCTGTCACCGGTGCCGGTCTGCACAGGAGGCGGCGCTTCCAGGGTCGCCAGCACGGTGAGTGTGATCACGCCGGCCACCCCCACCGCGGTCCCTGCAATTACACCAATCCGCCTGCTGAAATGTCGTTCTGCGCTCTTATCCAAAAAAGGGAGCCCGAACAGCACCAGGATCACCAGCGTGGGAAATACAACCGCCCCGAGGAACTCCAGCTTACCCGGGAAATATTTCAGCAGCTGGAAAAGGAACAGGAAATACCACTCCGGCCGCGGGGTGTAAGATGTATCGGAAGGGTTGGCGCGTTCCTCCAGCGGCGCGCCGATGAAATACGCCAGCCCGACCAGCACCAGGAACAGCACCAGGCTGATAACGGCATCTTTAAAGATGATATCCG
>QKGK01000183.1 GCA_003250455.1 Chloroflexota bacterium
ACACGGCATGGGATGCCCGGCGCCAAACCTCGGCGGAGTAGCCAAAGCTGGCAGCTTTATTCTTCCAAACGTTGAAAAATATCCGCTGGAACAGCCGGAGCAGCCAGGGCGGGTTATTGCTGGGGGTGATGGATGTTGCCCGGTTTTGGCTGATCTTGTCGATCTGGGTGAGCAGAGAAACGGGATCCGGGGAGACGCTGCCAGGGAGCCTGCCAATCGGCCAGAGGGGAACGAAATAGTTTTCATCGTTGCTGGCATACGGGTTGTCGCTGGGTACCTGGGTATCGAAATCGTCCAGCGGATTGGGGAGCAAATGGAAGGGAACAACCTGATCCCCGCCAACGATCAGAAGCGCGCCGATGCGTTCGCCTTTGCTTTTCAGGCTGGTATCCAGGTCTCGGATCAGGTTTTTGATCGCCCACGGGTCCTTGGCCAGGGCAGGCGGGAGTCCGAATTTGTCCGTGCTGAGGGGATCGTCGGCGTAAATGGTATAGGCATTCCATCCCTCCATCCCTTTGGTTTTGGCTTCGAGGTTTTTCAGGGCGGCGTCAATTTTCTGGAGGTTTTCACTGCCGTACTGGGATTCCAGCCCTGCGCGTGTCGTTAGGATAATATAGGCGGGATAGCGTCCATCAGCATTTCCGAGGATCGGCTTTTTGATCTTGATCGCCAGTTCTTCCAGTTCCTGCCGGGCAGAATTGACCGCTTGTTTCGATTCGGCGACTGCTTTGGAGGTGCGGCGGCGGGATTTGCCTTTGGATTTTGTGGCGGCTCTCCGGTCTGCCGACGAATTACCCGTCGATGCGATTTTTACCTGCTCTCCGGGATTCAAACGGTTCCATCCCATTGCAGCGGCAACGTCTGCCGGAATGGGGAGGTCAATGGCAGTTTGCGGGTTGGAGGGCCAGATCTTTTGGTAGGGATGCTGGCTACCCCAAAGGCGTACCGCTACCTGTCCACCAATATCCAGCGATGCGGCGTGGTGGAGCAGGTTGACAGCCTTTTCTTCCTGCCCGGATTTGAGCAGGGCGTCGGCATACAGCAGGGCACAGGCAATTGAATCGGGCCAGCGTTGGGTGTAGCTTTCTCCCAGGGCTAACAGATTTTCCTGTGTCCATTTTTCGGCAGCCAATTTGAGATGGAGGACTGCAACCAGGGGGGAATCCGGGTGCTGGCCGATGGCTTCTCTAAAGAGGGCATCAGCTTTGTCCAGGCTGCCCTGTTTTTGAGCATCCACAGCCGCTCTCACAGGTGTGCTCCAGTCCAGCCCCGGTTCAGAATTGGGGATATTCCCTCCCAGGGCGAGGATGCATTGCTGGGCAGTGGAGACGGACTTGTATTCGAAGAAACTGCTGGAATAAGCCAGCAAACGTTGGGCGGGCAGATATTCCGGGTCGGAGTAAACGATCTTTTTGATCAGCGGTGTGGCTTCTGCAACCTTATCCTGCTTGAGGAGCGCCATTGCCAGTAAATGCTCAACTACAAGGTCTCCCGGGAATACGTCCAGCCAGGCTTCCGCCAGCTTATGGGCAAAGCGGTAGGATTCCACATTTACTGCATGGGTGAGCAGAGAGATGATCGTCGGGCGGTCGAAGGTGTGTTTTGCAGTGTTTGTTTGAGTATTGTTCATAGCCGTTCCTTATACGCTTTGCGTGCGGTGAATGATCGCTAATGCCACCACTGTAGCCAGCTGGCGTTGAATGGCAATATCTTTGGGATCCAGGGAGGAAGCCTTGAGGAGAAAAGCTTCTGCTGAGGGGTAGTCCTTGCCATCCTTGAGCAAGAGCCCGGCTTTTAAATACCCACGCGGGTCTTGCGGTGCCAATTCTGTGGCCTGATCGAAATATTCCAATGCTTTGGTGTATTCCCGGCGTTGGCGCAGGGTTTCGCCGATCTCCAAATGAGCGTCCATAAAAGAAGGCTGGCGCTGAATGGATTTGGTGAGATGATCCAGGGATTGGTCCAGCTGGCCATTGCGCTGGTATAGCGATCCAAGCAAAAAGTGCATGTTGGCTTGTTCAGCATTGTTCAGTTCGTCCCCGGCGTTCTTGAGGGCGTACTGCGCCGCCCGGATGGCTTCTTCGGACATATTCCCTTCCTGATAGGTGAGCGCCAGGCTGGCAAGCACATGTGGATTTGTGGGGTTATCCCGGACGAGGGCCACCAATAACTGCAGTTTTTCTTTCACGCCTTTGGTCTTGCCAACGATGTCTGCTTTTTGCAGCAGCAAGCGGACGGGAGAAAATGACCGGTCGATCAGTTTATCCAAAAGGGTGAGGGCTTTATCGGCTTTGTTCTGGCTGACAAGCAGGCTGGTGAGGTGGATGAGGTCGTCATCGTTGGTGATCTCCAGTTTCTGGGCATCTGCAATGTACTTGTCGCCATTTTTATGGTCACCCTGATCGAAGCTGATCTCTGCTGCAAGCAGCAAGGCGTCTGCCCGGCGAGGGGCCAGGCTGACCGCTTTTTCCACACTGGTCAGGGCGTTCTCATGGTCGGAGACTGCCAGGAAGGCTTTGCCAAGAGAAAGCCAGGTATCGACTTCCAAAGGTGAGAGAGAGACAGCTTCTTGCAGCACCCGCACTGCGTTACCGGGAAGCCCGTTTAGCAGGTAGGCTTGCCCTAGCTGGGCAAAGTGACTGGCAAAACCGGGCTCCAGTGCGCAGGCTTGCTCCAGGTGGGTGATCGATCCGGGAAGATTTCCCCGGGCGGTTTCCAGCGAGGCAATAAACGCGTGCCAGCGAGGTTCATCCGGCCAAATGGTGAGGGCCTTCTGGATGCTCTGGTATGCGCTTTCATGGCTGCCAAGCCGGTTGGCAATGTAGGCATGATTCGCCAGATAGATCGGATTGGGCGGTTCTGCCCGGGCAGCGTCTTCTGCGATGCTCTCAGCATTTTCCAGTTGGGATTTTGCATAATACAGCGAAAGCTGGAATTTGACCGCGTTTGAATCGATGAAAGTGTCTGATTCCGGGGAAAAGGTCGGCTTTTCTCCTGCTCTGCGCCAGGCAGCAATCACGGCTGCCAGGTCTTCCGCCGACTGGAGATGATAAGCTTTCTCAGGTGTCTGGGAGAACAATGCAAATTGTCCCCGGTCTGACCATTTCTGGACCAGTTTGTGGTTTCCAGTTTCAGGTGTCAGAAGTTCTGCCTTTTGAATGGCTTCCTTAAAGGTGTTTTGCGCTTCTTCCTGGAGGGCTGCTTTCCCGGGGGCATGGGTGATGGTTTGAGTCGCCTGGCAATTGAGCTGGGTTTCAGCCTGCAGGGTGTAGATCTTAGCCAGGGTCAGGGCTCCCAGGGGTTCAGTTGGATTGTGTTTGGCAGCTTGCCGGGCCAATTGTAAGGCAACGTCCCAATTTCCGCAGGACAGAGCGGCATGAGCTATTAAGACTAGTTCAGACCTTGGTTGTTCCTCGTCTTCGGGGAGATTCGCCACTGCCATTTCAAGCAATTCTTCGGCTTGCTGGGGTTTGCCTTCAAGCATGTTTGCAAGGGATTGCAGGGCAAGTCCGGAAGGATTCGAACCGTCTTTATCCAGGATCGCGGCGCTGATTTGGGCAAGCACCGGCAGGTCTGTAGAGCCGGTAGAAACCAGCAGTTCCGCCTGGAGGGTCTGCCAGGCCAGCGTGTTTGGTGCTTCCGGCGCTGTGGAGAGGATTCCCAATGCTTGTTCGGAAAGCAGGCAGGCATGGTGAATTTGAGCAGCAAGGAGCAGGATTTGCGTGTCTGCGGGTTCAATTTCAACTGCTCGCCTGATGGATTCCAGGCTGGTGGACAAATTTTCAGTGTCCCGGTAGAGCTGGGCTGCTTTAGCGTGTAATGCTGCGTTGTTCGGGGAAATCTGGATAGCCTGGTTGAGGGCATCGAGGCAGGCTTTTTCCCGTCCGAGTTCCAGCAGTATCTGCGCTTTGGTTTGCCACAGCGAGGCGTTGCTGCTTTCCAGTTCCAGGTGTTTGCTAAGAGTATCCAACGCAGCCGGTAAATTCCCTTCGGTGAGGTGCAGTTTGGTTAGCTCGTTCAGCAAATCATTGGATTGATAGTCACAAATTTCCAGCGCTTTTTCAATAAACGGGATCGAGCTGGAAATGTCTCCCAGGCCAATCAATGCCTGGGCGGCAAGTTTCATGTCAGCAATGTCCACATTATCGGCAGCAAAGAGCTGGCTGAAGGTTTCCCTGGCCTGGGTTTCCTGATCGTTTTCCAGCAGTACAAAACCCAGGCGGATGATCACATCTGCTGCTTGCGGGGCAATCTGGTTGGCCTGGGAAAGGATATCAATGGCGAGCTCAAGATTGTCCAGGTTGATGGCTTGATCCGCCATCCAAAGCAGGTTTTTCAGAGTGGGTTCGGCTGTGTTCTTAATATCAATCAGCATTGCCAGGGCATCGGGTTTGAGGTTGGCCTGGTTGAAGGCCTGGCAAAGTTTTTGCTTGAGCTCCAGGTTTTCCGGGAGCTTGCGAAGCGCTTCCTGGAGGTAGGTGATGGCAACTTCCGGCTGGCCGGTCGCAAAAGCGGAATCGGCAATCCCAGTGGATAATAGGGTAAAGTATTCGGGATCCTTTGCTAACTGGGTCTGGGAGGCTTCCTGGTAGCGTTGGATGGCCGTGAGATGATCGCCTGCGGCTGCAGCTGCGCGGGGGAGCAGGATTTTGGCTTTTTCGTTCTCAGGCTCATCAGCCAGCACCTGCTGGATGAATTCTATGGCTTTCCCCGGATCCTTTTCCAATGCGAGGATCAATTCCGCATAGTCCAGGGTTGCAGCTTTGGACGGATTGGGCGCCTGAATGGTGATTGTCAGGGCTTTGAACGCCTCTTCATACCGCTGGGCACGCTTCAGCGCCCTCCCATATCCATAGGCAATCTTTTCGTCCGTCGGATTCTCTTTGTGGATCTTTTCAAAGGCCGTAATGGCCTCTTCGGTATATCCGGAATCCAGCAGTGTTTGACCCAGCTGCATTCCGATCTCGCGCTTGATTTCTTTGGAAGTATCCGGGGTGATAAAACGAGCTGCCTGACTGAAAGCGGCCAGAGCCTTGATCTCCCGCTGGGCATCCAACTGCAGCTTGCCAATGTTCAGGAAGATCTCAGGACTGTTGGGGATCACTTCGGCGGCAGATTGCAGCTTTTCCAATGCCTTTTGCGGTTCATTGGAAGCCTCATACAGGCTGGCCAGCTTGATCCACGGCCCGACCATTTGCGGTTTTTCCAGAATGGCTTTGCTGTAATGCTTCTGGGCGTCTTCGAACCGGTTGTTTTCCTGGTAGATGTGTCCCAGAAGCTGGTGGATCTGCCAGTCGTTGGGGTGATTGGCAAGCCCTTTTTCACAGGTCAGGACAGCATCTTTGGTCTGACCGGTTTGCAGATAGCATTCTGACAGGGTTGTGTAATCCTGGGGAAGCGTGCTGCCGGATTGGTCCAAAAGGTTTTCGGATTCTTTTCTTGCTTCGTGCCAATGCCCATTTTGGGTCAGCAGGGAAATCAGATAGCGGTGGATGTCTTTATTTTGAGGCGCAAGGGCCAAAGCAATGTCGGTGTGCTCGATGGCATCGTCCACATTGCCGATATGAGAGAGCGCCTGGGCAAAAAGCCAGACAATGTCCGGATCGTTCGGAAGGATTTGCTGGGCTATTTTGCCGATGTTTGCTGCTTCGATCACCAGGTTGAGCTTCAGCAGGGTGTCCAATAAATTGAACAGGAATTCCGGTGTAATGGCGGTAGATGACTGAATCAGATGGGGCCGGTTTTGGTCGACCAGTTTTAACGTCAGCTCGTACACCTGGAGTGTAATTTGCTGGGCTTTTTGCGTTTCTGAATTTTGCAGGGCAAGTTTTGCGCTGGCAAGCAGATTGGCCGGATTGGTGGGGAAATCTTTGGCAGAGATCCTGGTATTTTTTCCAACCAGGCTGCGTTCACTGGAGATGGAGGAAGGGGAGGACGCGTTATCCTTTTCCTCGTTCTGGAACATTTTCTCCAGTTCGGAAACCTTGTCGATTGCCAGCAGGGCCGTGGTCTGGTCGTTGCCGCGGGCAGCAGCCTGCGCCAGCTGAGCGGTCAGGTCGGCCTGCATGCGGGTGGTGGTTTTCCAGATTTGTTCCAGTTCCGGGATCACCTGGTGATA
The DNA here is from genome assembly GCA_003250455.1 of Chloroflexota bacterium. GTDB lineage: Bacteria > Chloroflexota > Anaerolineae > Anaerolineales > UBA11579 > UBA11579. The sequence goes on from QKGK01000183.1 coordinate 6,119, forward strand.
CTGCCCGGAGAGCTTCAGCATCTCTGTGCGTTCGATATAGGCGATTAACTGCTCAAACGGGTCTGATGCTACGGATGGCTCGTTCTCTATGGTTTCCAGTAATTGTGTGGCAATTTGCTGGGCTAATGTCGGGCTTTTAGAATTGACCATGCGTAAGGATGCAGAGCGTTTGAGCACCGGTTGGTCTGCCAGGATGGGCGTAAGCACCTGGGCAACTTTGTCGATCGGGATCGGTTGAGAGAGAAGGGCGTGAATGGCAAACTGGTTGTCCGATTCTTTTGACGAGTGCGAAAAATATTCAACAAAGGCGGTTTTGTTGGGGACTAATCCAAGCAGGATGCTGATGGTCAACTCCCAGATAGGGGTGCAATGGTGGATGAAATTAAAGAAGGAATCTTCCATTTCATCCAGCATCATCCAGCGCTCCCGAATGGCGAGGGCAGCCAAACCCGCCTGTCGGAGGTCTTCAATATGGGTGGGATTATGGCGGTTGGAAAGCAGCGCTTCCAAACCTTCTGCGGCGGCGTTCAGGGTGTCATCATCGAGGGGCTGGATTTTCCCGTTTGAGCTGGCAATCAGGTGAGTGAGGCCTAATTCGGTCAGGGCAATGTTGGCCGGTGTCCAGCGGAGAAGATCCTCTTCGCCAGGACGGTTTAACAACTCTTCCAGCAGGGTGCCCTGCTGGAGTGTTTGCCAGATGGTTTCGTTTTGACGCAGCGCCCGGATAACTATCGGGAAATCGCCTTTATCCAAATGTTGTTTTAATGTATGGGTTATCATCTGGACACCGCTTTTAGATCTGAGAGAATTTATCGATATTGACGAAAATCCACAAAGACCCGGTAATGAATACCCCACCAATGAGGACAAGGAATACGCCTATGCCGGTAGCGGTTTTTACCATGTCCTGCAGTGCATTCATCAGCGCCGAGGCATTCCCCACCAGCCCGGCAATATCGTCGGCAATCCCTTTTTGCGCCAGTTTGGATGTAGTGACTGCCAATGACTGTACTTCTTTACCGATTGCTTTTTTGGTCAGGATGATTAATCCGGTCATGACCATCAGCGTTCCCAGTAAAAACAAAAGGCTGTCCATAATAAAAAGAATTTCGATATAATCTAAGCCAATCATGTGCCCTCCGATCTCTTGTTGGGAAATATTGTGCAAGGAGTATGCCAAAATACATGTTTAAATTGGGGAAATGGCAAGGAATTTGCCATGAGAGATTCTTTACTTGATCTTGGTGATATGTTATACTCGATCGGCTCTGGTAATCAGAGACTAATTACACACGCTCTCGGACTAGCGCGTGCGGGCTGTTAGAAGACAGCTGCGGGCTGGGATGAAGGGAGCGGAGGAAAAACGCAAAGGAGTTTCCCAATGGCAAATATTTCTATGAAGTCGCTGCTTGAAAGCGGTGTCCACTTCGGTCATCGAACCCATCGATGGCACCCCCAAATGAAACCGTATATTTTTACGGAACGGAACGGTATTCACATCATTGACTTGCAGCAAACTGTAAAGTCGATGGATGCCTCCTACAATTTGATCCGCGATACGATTGCTGAAGGTGGTTCGATCTTGTTCGTGGGCACCAAGCGTCAGGCTGTGGAAACCATTGAAGAAGAAGCCAAACGTTGTGGTATGCCTTATGTTACCGTCCGCTGGCTGGGTGGTATGCTGACCAACTGGTTCACCATGCGGCAGCGCATCAATGAGCTGGACCGTCTGGAACGCATGCGCGAGAAGGGCGAATTTGACCGCCTGACCAAAAAAGAAGGCTTGATGCTCAATCGCAAGATTGATAAGCTTGAAGCCCGTTTTGGCGGTATCCGCAATATGCACAAACTGCCGAGCCTGATCTTCATTGTGGATGTGCGTCGGGAAGAGACAGCCGTCCGCGAAGCAAATACGCTGAATATCCCGATCGTCGCACTCGTAGACACAAACTGCGATCCCCGGCAGATTGACTACGTGATCCCTTCGAATGATGACGCCATCCGAACCATTAAATTGATGGTTGGCTTCATTGCAGACGCGGTGATGGAAGGCCGTGCAATGCGCAAAGACGAAGACGATTACGAAGATGTCCCGGCTGCCGCGGTAC
>QKGK01000063.1 GCA_003250455.1 Chloroflexota bacterium
AGGGGCCTTTTATATGTTCTTTGCTTCAAAAGAAGAACTCTACATGCAGATCCTGGAGCAGTTGGAGAACGAGATCCAAATGCGCATTTTGGCGTTTGCCCTACACCCAGACGAAGCTGCTCAGGAGAATATCTACCAATTGCTGCGCAGTATGGTGCACACCATGGAGGAGTTTACCATTCTGAAGCATTTCAGCCGCGCAGACCTGGACTATCTGGTGCGCAAGTTACCCACTGAACGGGTGATGCAGCATGCCGACAACGACCAGCTTTTTATGCAGGACTTCATTCGCAAGATCAGGCAGGAGGGGATCACGGTCAGCGCTTCGCCAGAGATCGTTGGGAGTCTGGTGAAAGGGCTGTTCTTTCTCAGCCTGCACCGCGATGATTATGAAAAGCCGGAATACGACGAGATGATGAATGTGCTCATGTACCTGGTAGCCGGATATATTGCTGGAGCAAATCATGGACAACGTCATTGAGATCAACCATTTTTCCAAATCCTACGGTGAGGTGCATGCGGTGCAAGACCTTTCCCTGCACTTACAGCCGGGGGAGATCTTTGGCTTTTTAGGCCTGAATGGCGCCGGGAAAACCACCACGATCCGGGCTTTATTGGGGATGATCCGCCCAACCGCGGGGAGCATTCGCGTGCTGGGTTATCCGGTTGGTCCGGCAGGGAAAGGCCCTTGGGCGCGGGTGGGGTACCTGGTGGAAAGCCCTTCCGCATACCCCGACCTTTCTGTGCAGGAAAATCTGGAGATTGCCCGCCGCCTGCAAGGCGTTGAATCTCCCTCTGCAGTGGATGAGGTGATCGACCTGCTCGGCATCCGCCCATACGCCAGACGCAAGGCAGGCACGCTTTCCACTGGCAACCGGCAGCGGTTGGGGCTGGCACGCGCCATTCTGCACCGCCCGGATTTACTGATCCTGGATGAGCCGGTCAGCGGGTTGGACCCGGCAGGCGTGGTGGAAGTGCGTTCCCTGTTGGAGGATTTGTCCCTGAATCACGGCGTGACCATTTTTATGTCCAGCCACATCCTGACCGAGGTAGACCGTCTCGCCACCCGGATTGGCATCATCCACCGGGGTAGATTGATCGAAGACCTGGACCGCCAACAATTGGCGCGGTTCCGCACCCGCCAGCTGGAAGTAGAGGTGCATGACCCCGTCGCTGCCTGGCAAATATTGCACAACGCCGGGTACCGCGTGGAGAAAGGGCAGGGGCAATTGCTGGTCCTGGACGACCAGCGTGCCATCGAAGCGCCGGAGGAGGTTGCCACGCTGCTGGTGCAGGCCAACAAGCCACCGCGCCGGCTGGCAACCCAGCAGCAAAACCTGGAAGACCACTTTATTGAACTGACCGGAGGATCGAGGTGAAACAATTTCGCACAGCATTATGGGTTGAGAGACAGAAGTTCTTCCGCTCCAAAGTGGCTTTGTTTACTGCAATGGGTCTATCAATTGCACCATTGGTCGGCGGCTTGTTTATGGTGATCCTCAAAGATCCGGAGGCGGCTCGCTCCATGGGCTTGATCAGTGTTAAGGCACAGATTACGCTGGGGACAGCCGATTGGACAGCCTTGTTCAATATGCTGGCGCAGGCGATTGCCATTGGTGGGGGAGCCGTATTTGCAATTGTGGCCATCTGGGTGTTTGGCAGGGAGTTTTCCGACCATACGGCAAAAGACTTGTTGGCACTCCCCACTTCGCGTGAAGCGATTGTAGCCGCCAAGCTGATGGTGATTATAGTATGGTCCATCCTGCTGACGTTGTGGGTCTTTGCTTTGGGACTGGCGGTTGGGGCGCTGGTGGATATTCCCGGCTGGTCGATGGAATTGATGTTGGCTTCGTTTGGAGATTTTGCCGGAGCGTCCCTGCTGACGATCATCCTGCTGCCGTTTGTGGCCCTGGTTGCCAGTTTGGGCCGCGGCTATCTGCTGCCTTTTGGCTGGACACTGCTGACCATCGTCCTGGCACAGATTGCCGCTTTCACCGGTTGGGGAGACTATTTCCCCTGGTCCATCCCGGCTTTGTTCAGCGGGGCAGCCGGGCCGCGGGCCGGATGGCTGGGACCGCACAGTTACCTGATCATGGCCGTGTCCTGCCTGGTTGGGCTGGCCCTTACCTTTTGGTGG
>QKGK01000509.1 GCA_003250455.1 Chloroflexota bacterium
GGGTTGTGTGGGGGGAATGGGGGGCATATGCATCTGTTCTCAAAATCTCATCTGGCAGCTTCATCGGGGATCGTTGGTGCAGCCGGGCCCGCTGCTGCCGGGTTTGCCTTGGCAGCCCAATACCTGCGTCCTGGGCGGATTGCGGTCGCCTTCTTTGGCGATGGTGCAATTAACCAGGGGATGCTTTTGGAGACCTTGAACCTGGCCGCTGCCTGGGAACTGCCAGTGCTGTTTGTTTGCAAAGACGACAGTTGGGCAATCACAACCCGATCCAGCCAGATGACAGGCGGCAACCTGCGGGATCGAGCGCGTGGTTTTGGCATCCGTTTTATTGAAGCAGATGGTCGAGATCCTGCACTGGTCTGGAAAACAGCCAGAGAAGCTGTCGGCATAATCCGCGCGGGAGGTGGGCCAGTTTTTCTGTGCGCCCGGTGCGTGCATCTCGAAGCCCATTTTTTGGGATACCAGTTGGCCCGGGCAACGCGCGACCCGATCCGGGAATTACCGCACATCGTTGCACCTTTGGCTCAATCCTTCATTTCCCCCGGAGGCGCCAGGTTGAGCGAGCGGCTTGCCGGGCTGAAAATTGTGCTCACCGCTCTGCTGGAGACCCTGCGCGACCCACGAAAAGAGCCTGAAAACGACCCGGTTTCCTATACCCGGGCGCGCCTGCTTTCCGAACCAGACCGCTTGCAAGTCCTTGAAGAGACGCTTGCCAAGGAAACTGAGGGAATCCTTTCAGCTGCCCTGGTGGAGGTGACCATATGATGAAAACGATGGGCTTTACCCAGGCAGTTAACGATGCCCTGTCTCAAGCAATGGCGGAAGACCCGCGTATTCTCCTGATTGGGGAAGATATCCAGTTGATCCGCCGGAACTTACTGGTGCGGTTTGGACCTAAACGGGTATTGAACACCCCCATCAGCGAGAGTGCTTTCCTCGGGGCCGGTGTCGCTGCCGCGATGGCAGGGCTGCGACCTGTCATCGAAATGTACATGGTGGATTTTCTTGGTGTAGGGATGGATGCGCTGCTCAACCATGCTGCCAAGGTGGAAAGGTTTTCCGGTGGACAGTGGACTGTTCCGCTGGTTATCCGCGCTCCTTGCGGGGGTGGTTATGGGGATGGCGGGCAGCACGAGCAGGCCTTGTGGGGCTGGCTTGCCCATATCCCAGGGCTGGTGGTAATCGTCCCTTCTACCCCGGCGGATGCGGGCGGCTTGATGCTCGCCGCACTGGAACACCCGGGACCAGTACTCTTTATGGAGCACAAATTGCTCTCAGAAGATTGGCTGGAGTTTTTAGGCTCTGGGGGCCGCCGCACAGTGACGTATGATATCCCTCCTGACGGCGCACATGGGCCAGTGCCTAAAAAGTGGATGCCAATTCCCCTTGGAAAAGCCCGGCTCCACCAGGAGGGAAGTGACCTGACTCTGGTTAGTGTGGGCGTCGGCGTGCACCGGGCAATTGAGGCTGCTATTTTGCTGGAAAGAGAGGGCATCTCGGCTGCTGTGCTGGATCTACGCACGGTTTCCCCTATGGATAAAGTAGCGCTCTTTGAATCCGTGAGAACTACCGGGCGGCCGCTGGTGGTGGATGAAGATTACCAGGGGTTTGGCCTTTCTGGAGAACTGGCTGCAGTGGTTGCTGAAGCCGGGATTCCATTCCGCTTTGCCCGGGTATGCACCCAGGACACGATTCCCTACGCCCGGCACCTGGAAGACCAGATGCTGCCCAACGTGCAGCGCATCTACGCGGCAGCCATTCGGCTTTTATCGAATAAAGATCACAATTGAAAAATCTTGTTTGGCCAGGGGCGTTTACCCGGCACTCTGAGGTTCATCACCAGACGGGCTGGAAGTTAAGGCTCCTGTTGCCTTTGTAAAGCGTACCAGGTAAACCAGACCAATGAAGTCATATACCGCATGAGTGATAACTGGCACAAGCAAATTGCCAGAGGCAATCTGTAAAATGCTCAGGTAAATCCCAACCCCAAACGCCATAAAACCGTAGGGGAGCGAGATCAGATGCAGCGATCCAAAAATGAGGTTAGTGACCAGCAATGCCGCCCCCAAACCACCCCAATTGGCAATCCAGGGCTGGAGAAAACCACGAAACAGCGCTTCTTCACCAATCCCT
>QKGK01000581.1 GCA_003250455.1 Chloroflexota bacterium
CCGGCACTGCCCCCGCCACCCTGACGGTGATGACCCATGACTCCTTTGAAATTTCCGCAGAGGCCCTGGACGCCTTCCAGCAGGCCAACAATGCCACCGTGACCTTCATCCGCTCCGGCGATACCGGCGCAGCCGTCAACGCCGCGGTGCTGGCCGCCGGAAAGCCGATTGCCGATGTCTTCTACGGTGTAGACAACACCTTCCTCAGCCGGGCGCTGGATGGGGACATCTTCGTGCCGTATGACTCCCCGCTGCTCGCCGCCATCCCGGACGAATTCAAGCTCGACGCTGAAAAACGCGCCCTGCCCGTGGACTACGGTGATGTCTGCCTGAACTACGACCTGGCCTATTTTGAGGACAGCGGCATCCCCGTTCCCGCCTCGCTGGAAGACCTGCTGCAGCCCGAATATGCCGGGCTGGTAGCCGTGCCCAATCCGGCCAACTCCTCCCCCGGGCTGGCCTTCCTTTTTGCCACCATCGGCCACTTCGGCGAGGACGGCTACCTGGACTACTGGCAGGGGCTGGCGGATAACGACCTCAAGGTGGTCAACGACTGGGAAACGGTCTACTACACCGAGTTCAGCCGCTGGGGCGGCGACCGCCCGATTGTGGTATCCTATGGCTCCAGCCCTCCCTTTGAAGTCCTCTACGCCGAAACCCCCATCGACGAGCCGCCTACCGGCGTGCTGACCGCTGATGGTTCCTGCTACCGGCAGATCGAGTTTGTCGGCATCCTCAAAGGGACGGAAAAGCAGGCTCTGGCCGAAAAATGGGTCGACTTTATGCTCTCCACCACTTTCCAGGAAGATATGCCTCTGCAAATGTACGTCTTCCCGGTCAACCCGGATGCCCAGCTCGACCAGGTTTTTATCGATTTTATGGCCGTACCGGACAGCCCGGTCACGCTCGACCCGGCACGGGTCAGCGAGATGCGCGAAGAATGGATCAACGCCTGGAGAGAGACCGTCTTACAGTAAGGAGGCCGATTTGAAATCCGACCGCCCGCACATGCCCGGTTACGGCTTGCAGCCGCCCACCGAAAAGGACGGCCTGCTGCCCTGGACGTTCGTCAGCCAGCGGATGGCGCAAGCCTGGAACTATTGGGTCGCCACCGCCAGCCCTGCCGGGATTCCTCACGCCGTGCCGGTGTGGGGTATCTGGGTGGACGAGCGCTTTTACTTCAGCACCGGGCAGACTTCCCGCAAGGGCCGCAACCTGGCCGCAAATCCGCGCGTGGTCGTCCACCTGGAAAGCGGCGACGAAGCTGTGATCCTGCACGGGCGGGTGGAAGAGGTGCCGCCGGGGGAGCTTTTCTCCCGGCTGGACGAGACTTACTACCAAAAATATGACGTCCACCTGACGGATGAGAGCCCGGTCTACGGTGTGGTCGTGACCCTGGCGATGGCCTGGCAGGAGCGTGAGTTCCCCACCAGCGCCACCCGCTGGCGTTTTGACGAGGGGAAAGAGGCACCGCATGACCAGCGCCCATAAATACGCCCGCATCGAGACCGAACGCCGCTTTTTGCTGCGCTCGCTGCCAGACGGGTTGGATACAGCCCAGGGTACGCTGATCCGCGACACCTACTGGGCGGAGACGCGTATGCGCCTGCGCCGTATGTTCAACCCCGATGGAAGCATACTGGCCACCAAGCTGACCCAGAAATACGTCGCCCCGGGCCAGCCCCCCGAAGAGACCACCATCACCAACACCTACCTCAACGAAGCGGAATATGAGCTCTTTGCCCAGATCCCCGGCAGCTTGCTCGTCAAGCGGCGCGTTTCTTATCTGCACCAGGGCAGCGGCTACAGCATCGACGTGTTCGAAGGGCCGCTCGCCGGGCTGGTCCTGGCGGAACTGGAAGCCGGGCAGGGCAGCCTGCCGCCTGATGCAGTGCCCGCCTTTGCCGCAGCAGAGGTCACCGCCGAACCGGCCTTTACCGGCGGCGAGCTGGTGCATACCTCGGCTGAAGCGCTGGCTGCCCTGCTGGAAATCTGGCTGGGGAAATAGCGTAAAGGATGAATAAAATGTGTTTTGTCATTGCGAGCCGGACAAAAGCGAAGACTTTTGTTTGGCGAAGCAATCTCTACGATATTTTTGAATCTGCAAAGATTGCTTCAGTCCTAAAGCCGCAAAGCCACAGACATTTATAGATAGACTGTTGAATAACTCCTTGAAGAAATTCCTCCCCTACCTGCTCTGGCTGGTGCCGCTGGCCTTTTTGCTGCTGTTCTATTTCTACCCGTTGGGCAGCATCCTGTGGACCAGCTTTGCCCAGGCCGAAGGCGGCGTGGGGGGAGCAATTGCCGAAGCATGGGGGACCGCCTCAATCCGGCGCATTGTGGGGTTCACCTTTTACCAGGCGGGCCTTTCCACCCTGCTGACCCTGATCGTCGGCCTGCCGGGGGCTTACCTGTTCGGCAAGTTCACCTTCCGCGGAAAGAACCTGCTGCGCGCCCTCACCGGCGTACCCTTTGTGATGCCCACCCTGGTGGTGGCAGCCTCCTTCGATGCCCTGATCGGGAGCAAGGGCTGGCTCAACCAGGTGCTGATGGACTGGTTCAACCTGTCTGCGCCGCCCATTCAGCTGAGCAACACGCTGGCGATGATCCTGCTGGCACACATCTTCTACAACACCACCATCGTGATGCGCCTGGTAGGGGATTTCTGGGCCAGGCTGGACCCGCGCCTGACGGAAGCGGCCCGCATGCTGGGGGCCAACCGCTGGCAGGCGCTCACCCGCATCACGCTGCCGCTGCTGGCCCCGGCCGTGCTGGCTGCCGCTCTGCTGGTGTTCATCTTCGATTTCACCTCCTTCGGGGTCATCCTGGTGTTGGGCGGGCCGCGTTTTTCCACCATCGAGGTCGAGATCTATTATCAGGCGGTCAGCCTGTTCAACCTGCCGCTGGCTGCTGTGCTGGCGCTCCTGCAGTTAATCACCACGCTGGCGCTGACCACCGTTTATACCCGGCTGATGGTGCGCATTTCCCGCCCGCTGTCGCTGCGCCCGGCCGCGCTCACCCAGGAGCCGCTGCGTACCCCCCGCCAGAAGCTGACTGCCGGAGTACTGGTGGTCTTATTGCTGGCCTTTTTCATTACCCCGCTGGTCTCACTGGGGGTGCGCTCAGTCGTCCAGCTGGAACCCGACCGCCGCCAGCACACCCTCGACGCGCCGGTGGTCACGCTGAATTTCTATAAATCCCTGTGGGAGAATACCAACCAGTCGATGTTCTACGCCTCGCCAAGCGAAGCGTTGGCAACTTCCTTCAGCTATGCAGGCGTGACGGTGGCGCTCTCGCTGCTACTCGGCCTGCCCGCCGCCTGGATGCTGGCCAACCGCCAGTCGGACCTCTTCAGCCGGGTGCTGGACCCGATCCTGATGCTGCCATTGGGCACTTCGGCGGTTACCCTGGGGCTGGGCTTTATTGTCGCCCTCAACCGCCCACCGCTGGACCTGCGTACCTCCCCGGTACTGATCCCCCTGGCGCACACCCTGGTGGCCTTCCCCTTTGTCGTCCGCAGCCTGACCCCTGCCCTGCGCAGCATCCAGCCACGTCTGCGCCAGGCCGCCGCCATGCTGGGCGCCTCACCGCGGCAGGTCTTCCGCTATATCGACCTGCACCTGATCGCCCGCGCCCTGCTGGTCTCGGCGGTATTTGCCTTCACCATTTCACTGGGCGAGTTCGGGGCCACCGCCCTGGTCAGCCGCCCGGACAGGCCCACCATCCCGGTGATGATCTACCGCTTCCTCTCCCAGCCGGGGGCGCAGAACTACGGCCAGGCGCTGGCCCTCAGCACCATCCTGATGCTGGCTACCGCCGCCGGGATGCTGCTGATCGAGCAGGCCCGCGTGGGCGAAGATTCGGAGTTTTAATTAATGAACGGTCATTGCGAGCCGGACAACAGGATTTGCTTTTGTTTGGCGAAGCAATCTAGGAAATTTTCTTGAATTGGCG
>QKGK01000096.1 GCA_003250455.1 Chloroflexota bacterium
GTACTCTTTTTTATGGGGGTATTATTTTCATCTGATGACCGATAACCTGTGGTCGGAGCGCATCGCTGTCCCAACGCAGGAAGAATACGCCAAAGAATTTGACGAAATCCCCGGGTTCATCTGGGAAGTTAAAAAAGATTGGTATGGGCTGGATTTTGCCTATGTGCGCTCCCACCCGGAGAGCCTGTTCTGGCAAGTGTTCCTGGATGCGGAGTACAGCTTACCGTACCTGCATTTCTTCCCGCTGGATGCGATCCCGAACAAGCTGGACTATATCAAAACCTTTTACCAGCGTACAGACCCGGCGGTGGAAGAGCAGCTCCGCTTAAAGGAGAACATCTATTTGAATGAGGCGGAGATGGCCCTGTTCGTGGATGGGGCTTACCGGGACTTGCTGCGCATCTATCTGGCGCTGACCGGGGGCGAGGCAGACATCCGGAAGATGGACAGCGCCATGACGCTGATCTCGTAAACCGGGGAGGATGGATCATATGGCTTTTGAATTTCCAATGCGGGGTGAAACCAAAACATTAAATCCGGCCACAAGGGCGGGACTCGCCGGCGCGTTTGTGACTTTATCCGATGGGGTGACCCATTATGAGCTGGCCGGGCCGGAAGATGGCCCCGTGGTGGTGCTGGTGCATGGTTTTTCGGTGCCGTATTTTATCTGGAACCCCACCTTCGGCGTGCTGGCGGAAGCGGGCTACCGGGTGTTGCGCTATGACCTGTTCGGGCGGGGCTATTCAGACCGTCCGCATGTGCGCTATGACACGGAGCTGTTTGTGCGTCAATTGGACGAACTGCTGGACGCGCTGGAAATCGAAAAGTGCCGGGCAGTGTGCGGCCTCTCTATGGGTGGTGTGATCGTTTCGAACTTTGCCACCCGGCACCCGGAGCGGCTGGAAAAGCTGGTGCTGATCGACCCGGCGGGCTTCAAACTGAGCTATTCAGGGACTTTCAGGCTGTTATTCATCCCCGGTTTGGGCGAGCTGATCTTTGGGCTGGCTGGTGACCAGGTGTTGGAGAATGCCATGTCCAGCGACTTTCACAACCCGGAGCATGTAGCGGCTTTTATCAGCCAATACAGGCCGCAGATGAGATACAAGGGGTTCAAACGCGCCATTCTTTCCACCATCCGCATGGGGGTAGCAGAGAAGGGGTTGGATGTTTACCGCCAGTTGGGGAAAATGGACGCGCCGCCAGTGCTGCTGATCTGGGGTGAGCAGGATAACACGGTGCCCTTCAAATTCAGCAAGGTGCTGGTCTCGCTGGTGCCGCGCACTCAGTTCCACCCGATCCCCAACAGCGGGCATATTCCCTATTACGAACAGCCGGGGGTCGTTGAACCGATCCTGCTGGAGTATCTGAAAAATGACTAAACCCAGGGTCTTGCTGCGCGGGGGAGGCGACCTGGCAAGCGGCGTGGCCGCCCGGCTGCACCGGGCTGGCTTTGCCGTGCTGATCCTCGAACTGGCGCAGCCCCTGGTGGTGCGCCGCCTGGTTTCCTTTGCCGAAGCGGTTTTTGAGGGGGGCTTCCAGGTGGAGGAGATCACTGCCCGGCTGGCAAAAAATCTGAAAGAAGTGGCATCCATCCAGGCGGACGGGGAGATCGCCGTGATGGTAGACCGGGAGATGGACTGCCTGGAGGGGTATGCGCCGCTGGTGTTGGTGGATGCCCGCATGATGAAGCGTCCGCCGGGATATACCGCATTACCCGCACCGTTGGTGATCGGGCTGGGGCCGGGCTTCACCGCAGGGGTGGACTGCCATGCCATAGTGGAGACCGTCCGCGGGCACACTTTGGGACGGGTGATCTGGGAAGGCTCAGCTGCGGCGGATACGGGCATCCCGGATACCGTCCTGGGGATCAGCAGCCAGCGGGTGCTGCGCGCTCCGGCGGATGGCGTGCTGGCAGCAGAGCGGGAGATTGGTGAGCTGATCAAGCAAGGCGAGCAGATTGCCAGGGTGGGGGAAGCGGCGATCACTGCGCCGTTCGATGGGGTGCTGCGCGGGCTGGTCAAGACCGGACTGCAGGTGCAAGCTGGACTGAAAGTCGGTGACCTGGACCCGCGCAAAGACCCGCTGTATGCGCGGCTGATCTCGGATAAGTCTCTGGCGATTGGCGGCGGGGTGC
>QKGK01000311.1 GCA_003250455.1 Chloroflexota bacterium
AAGTTCCTGTAAGTTTGGAAATATTCGGGGTGTAGGGTAAACCCTACACCCCGAAATAAATCTCTTGTTTTACACATTTATCGTAATCAGGAAAAAACATGTCCAACTCGCTTAGAAACTTCCTTATTACCCGTTTGCTGCTCACCATCCCAATGGTGTGGTTCTTGATCACCGTTGTATTTGTGGTGATGCGCGTGTTACCCGGAGACCCCATCCGTTCTCAGCTTGGTCCCAAAGCCACTGCAGAGCAGGTGGAGTTGATCCGCATCCGCATGGGTTTGGATAAACCCCTGATCGTCCAGTATGGCGAATTTTTATGGGATGTGGTCACCCTGGATTTTGGAAATGCCCTTACACTAGGGGAACGCCCCATCCGGGACGAATTGGGTGAGAAACTGCCCGCCACCATTGAATTGACCGTTCCAGCGATTATCTTCACCGCTGTTTTTGGAATTTTTAGCGGCGCGTATGCAGCTAAAAACAGAAAGAAACTCCCTGACTATGGCTTGAGGCTGTTTAGCGTTTTTATATATTCCATCCCTATCTTTTTCCTGGGGCTGATCTTCCAGATCGTCTTCTCGGTGTGGTTGGGATGGCTGCCCCTGTATGGGCGCCTTGACCCCCTGGTGCAGGTGAATTTTGTTTCCCCCACCAATTTTTATGTGATCGATGCCCTGGTGACCAGAGACTGGGTGGCGTTCAAGTCGGCTGTGCTGCATCTGATCATGCCCTCTATCACGCTGGGATTGGCGCTCACCGGGGTGTTCATCCGCCTGACACGGGTGAACATGATCGAAACCCTGCAGTCCGACTTCATTACCGCCGGGAGAGCCAGAGGGCTTTCGGAGCGGCGATTGGCATACCGCCATGCGCTGCGGAATGTATTTATCCCCATTCTCACCCTGATCGGGCTGCAGTTTGCCATCCTGATCGCCGGAGCGGTGCTGACCGAAACAACCTTCTCGTGGCCGGGTATGGGACGCTATCTGGTGGAAAGGATCGAACTGCGGGATTACACGGCTGTTCAGTCCACGGTGGCAGTATTCGCCTTGTTTGTCGCCGGCATCAGCTTGCTGATGGATGTGTTGTACGCATTCATTGACCCCAGAATTCGTTACTAAGAGGAACTCTCATGGCAGAAGAACACTTTGAAACGCAAGAACTCCAGGACTGGCAGCTCGATCTTGAAAATGTCGGTTTTGTCCGGAAATTGTTCCTGGCACGCAAATGGTACGGCGGTGACTGGTGGTTTGTGGCCATCAGCGCAGTGCTGTTGGTGGCAGTGATTATCGTGGGCGTATTTCCCCAATGGTTTGCTCCATACGACCCGCGGGCAGAAGTCGGCCCTTCTCTGTTGTCGCCGGGTGAACCTCCCTCGGCCTATGTGCTGATCACTTCCGCGGATGCAGACGTGACTGAATTACGCGATGTCTCTTCCCGAGAGGACAATATTGGCTTTGTGGTCGGATCGCCTGCCAGCCAGGCCCTGCGCGAAGCAATCACCCAGATCAGTGATGAGGACGGCGAAAATTACCAACCACGGTCTCGCAGGTATGAAACCTTTGAGGAATTGTTCGCCGCTTTGGAAGCGGGCGAACTGAGCGCAGTGGTTGCTTCTGATGGGGAAGCAGAGACCATGCTGGGGGATTATCCTGACCTGAAAATTGCCAGCCCATTACGGGCGGGAGCGGAAAAAGGCTTCGTTTTGGGTACGAACCAGATCGGCCAGGACGTGTTCAGCCGCATCATCTGGGGAACGCGTATTGCCCTCATCGTGGGGATCGTCTCGGCGGTGGTCGCCTTTGTGATCGGCGTACCGCTGGGTTTGTTCAGCGGGTTTGTGGGCGGCCCGATCGACCGGGTCCTCACGCTGGTGATGGACAGCCTTTACTCCTTCCCCGGCCTGATCCTGGCAATTGCGATTACTGCCGTGCTGGGACCTGGCATGGGCAACATCATTGTGGCGATTGCCGTCCTGTACGTGCCGACCTATTTCCGCATTGTACGCGGCCAAACCCTGGCAGTGAAAGAAGAGCTGTATGTGGAAGCCGCCCGCAGCCTGGGCGCAACCGCCCGCACCATTTTGGTTAAATACATCTTCCCGAATGTGATCCCGTCCGTAGTGATCATTTTCTCAGTGAATGTGGCAGATGCCATCCTGACCGAAGCAGGTTTGTCCTTCCTGGGGTTGGGGTTGCCCCCCGACACCCCGGACTGGGGCATTGATCTGGCAAGGGGCCAGGACTATCTGCGGCGGGCCTGGTGGCTGATCACCTTCCCCGGTGCGATGGTCAGTTTGGTCACACTGGCTTTCAGTATGTTTGGTGAAAGCCTGGCAGAAATTCTCAACCCAAGATTGGCGGAGTCATAGTTATGAGCAGCGAGAAAAACGGAAAACCCGAAGTCCTCTCTGAGGTGCGCGAATTATCTGTCACCTACCACACCCGGCTGGGTCCGGTGAGTGCGGTGGACCGGGTTTCTTTTGATATTTATAAAGGTGAAATTTTGGGCCTGGTAGGGGAGAGCGGCTGTGGAAAAAGCACGCTGGGCAAGGGGCTGATGCGCATGATCGCCCCTCCGGGAGAGGTCAGCCACGGACAGCATATCTTCGATGGCGAAGACATCATGCAGTACAACGAGCGCCAGATGCGGGATTTCCGCGGCCGGCGTGTCAGTATGATCTTCCAGGACCCAATGACTTCGCTGAACCCGGTTCAGCGGGTGGACGAGCATATCATCGAGGCGATCAAGGTGCATGAGCCAGGCACCAAGAAGGCCAATGCCCTGGAGCGGGCAAAGCAGCTCATCGAGCGTCTGGGTATTCAGGATCGCCGCTTAAGCGATTACCCGCACCAGCTTTCCGGGGGGATGCGTCAGCGCGTGATGATTGGTCTGGGGCTGGTACTGAACGCCGATCTTATCATCGCCGATGAAGCGACCACTTCGCTGGATGTGAT
Organism: Chloroflexota bacterium; assembly: GCA_003250455.1. Classification (GTDB taxonomy): domain Bacteria; phylum Chloroflexota; class Anaerolineae; order Anaerolineales; family UBA11579; genus UBA11579. Next base: position 2,958 of record QKGK01000311.1, read on the forward strand.
TGTTGAGGCCAAACTTGTCGACCAGCTCAAGCAGATCCGGGATGAATTCGGGGTATCGATTTTGATGATCACCCACAATATCGCCCTGGTAGCGCAGGTAGCTGACCGCCTGGCTGTGATGTATGCTGGCCGGATGGTGGAATTGGGCGACATCAAAGAGGTCTTTGCCAACCCCAAACATCCGTATACCCAGGGATTGCTGAGCTGCATCCCGACGACAAAAATTGACAAGACGGAAGAGCTGTATAAAATGCCGGGTGAACCGCCAAACCTGACCCATCCGCCAAAAGGATGCCGGTTCCATCCGCGCTGCCCCCATGCGATGCCGATCTGCTCTCAGAAACGGCCAACGCTAAAAGAAGAGGGGGATGGGCATTTTGTCCACTGCTGGCTGTATCAGGATCCTGAACTAGAAGATGAAGGGTTAAACAACGAGGTGTAATTCATGCGACAAAACCAGAATAAAAAGGATTCCGGTGTGCTGGTGGATGTGAAAGGACTGAAGAAGTATTTCCCGGTCCAGACCAGTTTTTTGGATACGATTTTTTCCAAAGAAATTGATTTCGTCCGGGCGGTGGATGGCGTCACTTTTCAGATCAATAGCGGTGAAGTGTTTGGCCTGGCCGGAGAATCCGGGAGCGGTAAAACCACGATCGGACGGTTGATCCTCGGCCTGGAAAAAGCCACCGAAGGTTCTATTATTTTTGATGGCGTTGAAATCACCTCGATTGGGCAGGATGAGCTGCGGGAGATGCGCAGTATGATGCAGGTCATCTTTCAGGATCCAATGGCCTCGCTCAACCCCCGCATGACGATCGGTGAGGCGGTTGGACATGGTTTGGTGATCCACGACCTGGGTTCCAAGGCGGAAGTCCAGGCCAAGACCCATGCCATCCTGGAAAAAGTGGGATTGATCCCCTCAAACTTTTTCTACAATAAATACCCGCACCAAATCTCCGGCGGTCAGCGGCAGCGCGTGGTGATTGCCAGGGCGCTGGTGACCAACCCGATCTTTATTTTGGCTGATGAGCCGATTGCCATGGCGGACGTCAGTGTGAGAGCGCTGCTGCTGGATTTGTTGATCTATCTGAAAGAAGAATTGGAGCTGACTTATCTATTCATCACGCACGACTTGGCGACTGCAAAATACATCTGTGACCGCATCGGTGTACTGTACCTGGGTAAGTTTGCTGAACTTGGCCAATTGGAAGATGTTTACAGGAAGCCGCTCCATCCTTACACCCAGGCGTTGATGGCGGCTGTCCCGGTGCCAAACCCGCTGGAACGGCGCGAAACCGAGATGCCTGAAGGTGAGATCCCGAACCCGATCAACCCGCCCTCGGGCTGCCGCTTCCATCCGCGCTGCCCGATTGCTGAGGCGATTTGCTCGGCGGAAGAGCCGGAACTGCGGGAGTTGCTGCCAGATCATTTGGTGGCTTGCCATTTCGCAGAGCGATTCCTTGACCAGTGAGTTGGAAAGTAAAATTAAGGTGGATTTTTGAAGGGAGAGTGTACACTCTCCCTTCTTTTTGTGTGGCGTTCATCATTTTGTAAGATTTGAAAGGTAACACCACGTCTTTCTAAAGCATCCAATGTACAAACATCAAGGAGATAATTCATGACCGACGAAATTATTGTATACAGCACCGTTTGGTGCCCAGACTGCAAGCGGGCGAAGAAATTTTTCAACGACCACCGAATTCAATACCAGAATATCGATATCGAAAAAGATGCGGAAGCCATGGCCTACGTGGAGAAGGTGAACAACGGGATGCGCGTGATCCCAACCATCGTTTTCCCGGATGGGAATATCCTAACTGAACCGAGCAATGTTGAACTGGCGAAACAATTGGGGATCAAAACCACAGCGGACCAGAAATCTTACGATGTGATCGTAATTGGGGCCGGCCCCTCTGGCCTGACAGCGGCCCTGTACTCCTCGCGTGAGGGTCAGGACGTGCTGGTGATCGAAAAGAGCAGTGTTGGCGGGCAGATCGGCCTGACCCAGATGCTGGAAAATTATCCCGGCTTTGATGAAGGCATCAGCGGAGACGAATTGGCAGAACGCCTGGGCAACCAGGCAAAGAAATTTGGGGTAGAGATCTTACAGGCCCAGGCAGTTGAGAAAATCCACCAGGAAGGGATGTATTGGCTCGTGGATACCGCCGATGGCTCCACCTATACCACCAAAGCTGTTTTGCTGGCGACCGGCGCACGCTACCGCCGTTTGAATATTCCTGGCGAGGAACAGCTCACGGGCATCAACGTGCATTACTGTGCTACCTGTGACGGCGCATTTTACAAAGGCAAGAAAGTGCTGGTAATCGGCGGGGGAAACAGCGGGTTTGAGGAAGGTTTGTTCCTGACGCGATTTGCGGACCAGGTGGATATTGTCGAGTTCCTGCCCAAAGTGAAAGCCAGCCAGTTCCTACAAGACAAAGTGGAAAGCATGAAGAATATGAATGTCACGGTCAACCATGCCGTCAAAGCTCTCAAGGGGAAGAACCAGTTGGAAGGCATTGTTGTGGTAGATCGGGAAACTGGGGAAGAAAAAGAATGGGATTATGACGGCGTGTTCGTCTTTATTGGCCTGATGCCCAACTCAGATTTTGTAAAAGATCTTGTCGAGGTGAATGATTATGGATTTATCGCTACTGACAAGACCCTGATGACCAACAAGCCTGGTATTTTTGCCAGTGGCGACGTCCGGGCAGAATCCACCAAGCAGGCTGCCGCTGCCGCCGGAGAAGGGGCTACTGTGGCATTGATGATCCGCCAGTATCTTGAGGAAAATTACAGCTAAATCCCAATAACATATTGAAGATATGATAAAGGCGCTTGTCAGCATTTGTGTTTTGACAAGCGCCTTTTGGCATGATAAACTTGATGCGCAATTTTAATGGCGCTCTCTCCGAGAGGGCGTCATTTGTCTGTGAAAGGGAAGTATGATGGAAATTGTGATCTCAGGATCAGTTGCTTACGACTATTTAATGACTTTCCCCGGAAAGTTCAAAGAGCATATCCTCATTGATAAACTGGAAGCGATCAGCCTTTCCTTTTTGGTCAATTCTCTGGTACGGCGGCGGGGCGGGATCGCCCCCAATATTGCCTACAATCTGGCCTTGCTTGGAGGAACTCCAAAAATCTTTGCTACAGTTGGCACTGACTTTGAAGATTACCGCGCTTGGCTGGAAGAGCGAGGCGTGGATACCACCTACGCCAAAGTGATCGATGGGGAGTTAACCGCTTCCTTTTTTGCCACGACAGACCAGGATAACGCCCAATTGGCCAGCTTTTATTCCGGGGCGATGGCACATTCCCCTTCACTTTCCCTGTATGACCTGGAAACAAAACCCGATCTGGTGCTCATTTCTCCCACGGAACCCGAAGCGATGGACCGCTATATTGCCGAAGCCAAGGAAATGGGCATTGATTATATTTACGACCCCAGCCAGCAGATCGTTTATTTTGATGGGGACACCTTGCGCCGAGGGTTTGAGGGCGCAAAAGCCATGTTCGTGAATGAATATGAATTTGAACTGGTGCGCAACAAAACCGGGATGAGCGAGCGGGAAGTGCTCTCCGAGATGGATTTTCTGGTGGTCACGCTTGGGGAAAAAGGTGTAGCGGTGTACCAGGGTGAGAGTGTCATCACGGTGAAGGCCGTGCCGCCCCAGCGGATCGTGGACCCCACCGGCGCAGGAGATGCCTTCCGGGGCGGGTTCCTGACAGGCTACCGGTTGGGCTGGGATTTTCAGACCTGCGCTCAGATGGGCGCGCTTTCTGCCACCTACTGCCTGGAGAGTGACGGGCCGCAGGGGCAGTCTTATACGATAGAAGAATACGTCCAACGTTATCGTCAGAATTATGAGGATGGCCGGTTGGACGAGCTCTTAAATAATTAGGTAATTTAGAAAACTTTTCGATTGGAGCAAGTCATGGAATATGATGTAAAAGATATGAACCAGGCTGAAGGCGGCCGCCGCCGGATTGAATGGGCCGAGCGGGAAATGCCCGTTCTGCGCACGATCTTGGAGCGGTTCCGCAAGGAAAAGCCTCTCAAGGGTGTGCGTGTTTCTGCATGTCTGCATGTGACCACCGAAACTGCCAACCTGATGCACGTATTGGCTGAAGGCGGCGCAGATGTGGTCCTGACCGCCTCGAACCCCCTTTCCACCCAGGATGATGTGGCCGCTTCGCTGGTTTCCCATTACGAGATCCCGGTGTACGCGATCAAAGGCGAAAACAACGCCACCTATTACCGGCACATAGAGGCAGCACTGGACCATAAACCGCACCTGACGATGGATGACGGTGCAGACCTGGTCAGCACGCTGCACAAATCCCGCCGTGAGCTGCTGGATGATATTATCGGCGGCACTGAAGAGACCACCACCGGCGTGATCCGCCTGAAAGCGATGGCAAAAGACGGCGCGCTGGAATTCCCTGTCGTGGCGGTCAACGATGCAATGACCAAGCACTTCTTTGACAACCGCTACGGTACTGGTCAGTCCACCCTGGATGGGATCATCCGTGCGACCAACGTGCTGCTGGCAGGCAAGACCTTCGTAGTGGCCGGTTACGGCTGGTGCGGACGCGGCCTGGCGCAGAAAGCCCGCGGCATGGGCGCCAATGTGATCGTCACCGAGATAGACCCGCTGGTAGCCCTGGAAGCCACCATGGACGGGTTCCGGGTGATGCCGATGGCCAGCGCCGCACAGCAGGGTGACATCTTCTGCACCCTGACCGGTGACCTGAATGTGATCGACAAACATCACTTTGAGGTGATGAAGGATGGCGCAATCGTCTCCAATTCCGGCCACTTCAATGTAGAGATCAACATCCCGGCGCTGGAAGATATGGCCACCGACAAACGCCAGGTTCGCCCGTTTGTGGACCAGTACCAGCTCACAGATGGCCGCAAGATCAACCTGCTGGGCGAAGGCCGCCTGATCAACCTGGCCTCTGCTGAAGGGCATCCCGCCAGCGTGATGGACATGTCCTTTGCCAACCAGGCGCTTTCTGCAGAATTCATGGTTAAGAATGCAGAAACACTCCAGAACAAGGTGTACGGCGTACCGGAAGACATCGACCGCGAGATCGCCCGCATCAAACTGGAAGCCATGGGCGTGCAGCTTGATGTCCTCACCCCGGAGCAGGAAGATTACCTGAACTCCTGGGAAGAAGGTACATGATCTCTCTGTTATAGATGAAATAAAAATCTC
>QKGK01000583.1 GCA_003250455.1 Chloroflexota bacterium
CCCCAAATACAAAGAACAAAGCCGGGAAGATTACGATGCCCAACTGGCAGAGATCGTCAAAGAACAAGGTCCCGATTGGGTTGTGTTGGCCGGTTGGATGAGGCTGCTCAGTATGCCCTTCCTGCAACATTTCCCCAACCGGGTGGTCAACCTGCATCCGGCTTTACCAGGCACATTCCCGGGCACCCACGCTATTGAGCGCGCCTACCGGGCCTATCAGGATGGTGAAATTCGGGAAACCGGTGTGATGGTACACCTGGTACCGGATGAAGGCGTGGACGCCGGTCCGGTTTTAGCACAGGCACTAGTGCAAATTTCCCCGCAGGATACGCTTGAGAAACTGGAAAAACGCATCCATGCGGTTGAACACGAATTATTGGTTGAAACTCTGAATACATTACTCTCCAAGGAGGATTTTCATGTCTAAAGCTCTTTTATCTGTTCACGATAAAACCGGATTGGTTGAATTTGCCCAGGGACTGCATGCCCTGGGTTGGGATCTGATCGCCAGTGGTGGTACCGCAAGATTATTACACGAGAATAACCTGCCGGTCACCGAGGTAGCCGATTATACCGGCTCACCGGAAATTCTGGGCGGACGGGTGAAGACCTTGCATCCCGCCATCCATGGTGGCATTTTATCCCGCGATACAGCCGCAGATCAGGCAGAACTGGCCAACCTGGGATGGAGTGCGATCGACATGGTGGTCGTCAACCTCTATCCCTTTGAGCAAACCATCGCCAAAGAAGGTGCAACCCTGGCTGATGCGATTGAACAGATCGATATCGGTGGGGTTACCCTGATCCGTGCTGCTGCCAAGAATTTCAAACGTGTTACCCTCGTCGCTGACCCTGCGGACTATGCAGAAGTGCTGCAAAGCCTGCAAGCGGGTCAAATCAGTGATGAATTGCGAAAAGAATTGGCAATCAAGGGTTTCCGCCAGACCACTCATTATGACACCATGATTGCCAATTATTTAAGTGCTGAAGATGCACACACTATCACTCTCTACCCCCAGCAATCGCTGCGCTATGGGGAAAATCCCCATCAAGCAGCTGTCGTGTATGGGTATCAAAGTGGACAGGGTCCATTGGGTGGGCGTGTGCTCCAGGGCAAGGAACTTTCCTATAACAACCTGCTCGATCTGGATGCTGCTTGGCGGGCAGTGGTCAGCTTCGAAAAGAACAGTGTCGTCATCGTCAAGCACCTCTCCCCCTGTGGCATTGCTACCGCGGAACGCCAGGTGGATGCTTATGAGCAGGCTCTGGCCAGTGATCCCGTCTCTGCCTTTGGTGGGATTGTTGCCTGCAACCGGCCCCTGGATGGAGAAACCGCCCAGGCTGTCAGCAAATTATTCGTTGAATGCGTCGTCGCACCGGGATTCAGCACGGAAGCATTGGAAACATTTGCCAGGAAAAAAAACCTGCGCCTGCTGGAAATGCCCAACCTGGATATCGAACCACTCATCGAATACCGCTCTATTACCCGTGGGGTTCTCGAACAGGAAGTGGATCGTGGTGACCCACAGGGCACCGAATGGCGTGTGGCCACAGATGCACAGCCAACCCCGGAACAGATGGAAGACCTCAAGTTTGCCTGGAAAGCCTGCCAGCATGTCAAATCTAACGCGATAGTCTTTGCCAAAGACCAGGCAACCATCGGTATTGGCGGTGGACAACCCAACCGGGTCGATTGTGTGGTCATGGCAGCCCAACGCTCCGGCGAAAAAGCCCAGGGTGCCGTCATGGCCTCGGATGCCTTCTTCCCCTTCTCGGATTCAGTTGAAAAAGCAGCCGCAGCCGGAATAGTTGCAGTCGTGCAACCGGGTGGCTCTATTCGCGATCAGGATTCCATTGATGCCTGCAATCGCCTGGGAATCGCCATGGTCTTCACCGGTGTGCGCCATTTCAGACATTAATTTGTAATAAAAAGGATGATTAATCAGGAATAAGTTGTTTTCCTGGTGATCGAACAGGTTAAATCACCTCTTGACGGCCGGGTAAAATATCTTATAATCCAATTAAGGTCAACGGAGTCGTTGCCTGTTGGAGGTACAAATGGCAGAAAAAACAAGTGAGAAAACACAAAATCCGAATATAAAAGAAGCCCGTGAGCACATGCGTGC
>QKGK01000211.1 GCA_003250455.1 Chloroflexota bacterium
CGATCCGTACCGTTTCATTCCTGACATACGAATATTCAGCCGGATGCGAAAGCGTCCGGCTGGTGTTTTTATTCCAAGATGTAATGGAACGCTTTGCGATCTACAATTGACTAAACGGGCTGGCAGGTGAGATGCAGGAAATGGAACTCTCCCCTGGGGGGCATGAGTTCAATGACCTCTAGCACTTTGAATTTTCCGCCGTTTAGTTTGATCTGGTCTCCCACGGCGGGCTTTTTCTTCAGGTTGAGGATCGCACCCGGGTGGCTGCCATCGATGATCACGATACTGACTTTATATACGGCCATGGCTACCCCTGGATGATGTCGTTGAGGTTGCGCTGGCGCAGACGGAAGGATAAGTCGGCGGCAATGTTGCGGATGACAATGTAGCCAATGTGCCCGTTGGTTTCGCACAATTTTTCAAAATCTTCCTGAAGGATGACGAGCAGCACTGTGGGGGAAGAAAGCGCCCGCACGGTGGCCGACCGCCGTCCCTGGTCGATCAGGGACATTTCCCCGATGGTTTGTCCTCTTCCCAGGTTGACGATCACCTTGCGGCCTGCCTGGCTTTCCAGGGAGACCTCGACAAAGCCGTCCTGAATGATATAGAGTTCATCTCCATAAGCGTTTTGCCGGGCAATGACCTCGTTCTCCTGGAAGGAGCGTTGATAGCACAGTGATTCAACCGCGGTCAATTCGTCCGGAGATAACCCCTCGAACAGCTCCACACTGCCTAATAATTCTAATTTTCCCATGATGATCCCTGGATTATTTTACGGTTCTGCGTTGTTAACGGTAAAATAGTAGACCGATTGAATGTTGAGAATGGTCGTGTATAAAGTAGGACGTAATAAAGGAAATCAAATAATATTGAGAAGTATCTCATTTTGATTATATATTATTTTGCTGAAGGGAAACAACAATGGACAACACTGACAATATTTTCCAGGTAGCTGAATTGTTTTCTGGAGACGGGATAGATGTTCCAGCGATTGAAAAATCGGTTTTACAGATCATCAAGGCAACCGGGGAAAACCCTGAGAGGGAGGGGCTGACACGCACGCCAGAACGAGTCGCCCGGATGTATGAAGAACTGCTTTCCGGATATTACACTGATCCGGTTGAAATGATCAATGACGCCATTTTTAATGTCACCTACGATGAAATGGTGGTGGTGCGGGATATTGAATTTTACAGTTTGTGTGAACACCACATGCTGCCGTTCATTGGGCGGGCGCATGTGGCTTATATTCCGCGCGGCAAGGTGATCGGCCTTTCCAAAATCCCCCGGATTGTGGATCTGTTTGCACGCCGCTTCCAGGTGCAGGAACGAATGACGCGGCAAATTGCGGATTTTCTCAATGAAGTGTTGAATCCATACGGGGTAGCGGTGGTATTGGAAGCGGTTCATTTATGTGCTGTGATGCGTGGTGTAAAGAAGCACGATGCCCGCATGACCACTTCTGCAATGCACGGGGCATTCCGCAAGGACAGCGCCACCCGGCAGGAGTTCCTGGATAATATATCCCGGGGAGCGGATACGCTTAAATTCTAGAACACCGCCCGTTCTGTTACCCATACGAAAAAGCACTTGCCGGACGGCAAGTGCTTTTTGATTCCCGTGAAATTGATCTGGGTTCAGGAGGGCTAGTTGCCCGCCCAGGCGAAGTAATACATTTCGCTGTCGAGGCTGGAATCGCGGTAGATCGGGTTCCCCTGTTCGTCTTCGCCGATAAAAGCTACCACGCTGACCTTCCAGGCAAAAATGTGGGGGCTGCTGCCTTCAGGTTGGGACGTCTCAGGCACAACATAGCGTGTGTCTTTGACCACATCTTCCAGGATCAGTGTGCCGCCATCGGTGTTATCGATAATCGTGACGAGGTAATATTCGTTGTTGCGCAGTTCTGTGGGGGCGATCCACTGCAGGATGATCTCATCTCCCGACCCAAAATACGCGCCTTTTGCCGGCTGCACCAGGTTGGGCGCCTGGTAAGTGGGCGCAGGCGAAGGGGTAAAGGTGGCCCCGCTCAGGTCTGAGGTGATCTTGCAGGTGGGGATGGCCAATATTTCTGATGCAAACAGGAGGGATGAGGTTTTACCGTTGTATTCAAGAATGTCCTGGGAAGGGACGCGCACAAACTGGGCAATCTCCTCGATGGTTTCGCCTTCCTGTACGGTGACATATTCAACCGGGCAGGCTGCTTCGGTCTGGCGGGCGGCTAACGTTGCCAGCGCTTCGGTGGTGGGCAGCGGTGTGGGCTGCGGCACCAGCAGGGTTTCCCCTGGGATGATGTTGCAGAAACTGGCCGAGAGCCCGTTTGCGGTGATTAATGCTGTCAGGGAAATATTGAATGTCCCGGCAATTGCCAGGCAGGTATCGCCTTCCTGGACGACGTACGCAACCGGTTCCAGCGTGGGGACTGGTTCAGGAGTGTTGGTTACTGTGGGCATCAGTGTATCGGTAGGGGAGGGGGTATCTGGCGCGAGGGTCTCTGTGGAAATGATCACCAACGAGCTTTGCGCTTCCTGGGTGGGGATGGTGGCAGAAAATGCCAGATAGGCGATACCGCCGCCAAAGATGGTGAAAAACAGAAATAAGCCCAAAAGTACGGGGAGGCTTAAACTATAAGCGGGCATCCCGCTTTCTTCCGGTTGTTGGTCTACAATGGTTTTCTTCGGTCTTCTCATTTAATAAGTTTCCTTTCAGGAAAGGCCTGGGCCGTGACTAAAAAGTGGGGAAAACTTTTCTAGTTCGTGCGCACTCCTGGCGGGGAATTATACCATTTTCGCTGGGATTAGTGCACCTTGGTGAACAGTGTGGATGCGCGGCGAATGGGGGAAATTGGTCATGGGGCGAAGGGCTGTTTTTAGGGAAAGTTCAGGTTACTTGGCGCGTTTACGCTTGATCTGCACCCCGACAGAATCGACGAAGCGCACAGCACCTGGTTTTTCCACCTGGACGATGACTTTTTTGGCGTGGGGCTCCTGGAGACAAATTTGGGCGATATCTTCTGCCAGGGCTTCAACTGTAAGATGGGCAGATTTCTCGGCATGGGCGAGGACTTTTTTGGCCACCGTGCGATAATTGACGCTGTGCTCGATATCATCCGTTGCTGCCGCTTTCCGGGTGTCGGCGAAGATGGTCAGGTTGATGAGGATCTCCTGAGCGTTCTCGCGCTCCCAATCATTGATCCCAATAATCCCCCGGGCGATCAGGTCCTTGATGATGATCTTATCCAATGTGCGCTCCTCTACGGGTTGGTCTGTTTGCCTGCAGCGGCGGCAGACGGGCTGCCTTCACGCAGCCGCTGGACCTGCCACAATGCGATCGTCAGCACGGCCAGGGCAGCAAGCTGGACGCCCCGGATGCTGTCAAAGATCACCGGGCTGCTGCCGCGGAAGCCCTCAAAAAAGAGCCGTGCAAAAGCACTATACCCGATAAAGGTAAAAAAGTACATCCCTGGTTTGACCAGGGATTGCCTGGCAGGCCACAGGGCAAAAAGGATGGCGGCCGCGCCGATGGCTTCATAGATTTGCACCGGGTGGCGGTCTTCCCCCCACAGGTGGATCGCCCAGGGCAGGCCGGAAGGCGCGCCGTAGGCATTACCTGAGGCCAGGTTGGACAGCGAAACAGCTAGCATCACCACGGCCAGCATGGGGGTGATGGCATCAAGGGTGGGGAGGAGGGTAATGCCTTTGCGCTGGCCGTAGATGGCTGCGGCCAATAAGCTGATGACCATGCCGCTGATGGGGTCAAAGAGGCCGAAGTTGCGGCTGAGCAGGCTGCCGGGGTCCTCGATAAATGCGGAAGGGTGCTGGGCGGCATAGCCCAGACGCCCGCCAACGGCAAAGGCGATCAGGACAATAAAAATGAGGTTGTAGAATACCTCGATGGGCAAAGAAAATTTATCGATGTAGCGTTCTGTGAGGGAGGTGCCCAGCCAGATGCCGACCAGCATGATCAGCGGGGCAAAAGCGATGGCTGCACCGAGAATGTTTAGATATGGCAGCATCAGTTCACCTCCTCAAGCAGGGTTTCGACGCGGGTGCGCAGCAGGGCTTCGGCCATCGGCCCGCCGATGACAACTTCCTGGATGGTGCCGTCGGGGAGGACGAAGAAAGAACTCGGGAGTGCAGAAACCTGGTATTGTTCTCCTACGATTCCGTCCACGTCGAGCAGGATGGGGAAGGTGAGGCCGTTCTCTGCCGCGAAGGCGGCGGCATCTTCACGGCTGTCCTGCGAGGTGGCGTTGACCGCCAGGATCTCGAAACCCTGGCTGTGGTAGGCATCGTAGACGGCCTGCATGGCGGGCATCTCACTGCGGCATGGGATGCACCAGCTGGCCCAGATGTTGACCAGCACGGCCTTGCCCAGCAGGTCTGCCAGGGCGATGGTTTCGCCGTCCAGGGTGTTGAGGGTGAATTCGGGGGCTAAAAATCCGGCCTGGGGGGCGGCGATGCCGGGGCTGTTGTTGCCGCCGGGCAGAAAAGCGCTGACCCCGATCCAGACCAGGCTGAATGCCAGTACAGCCAGGGCAACGATGCGGAATTGTCGGGTGGAAAGGTCTTCCATGGGCATCCTCCGGGAGGTGATAGTACTCAGGCGAAGGAGAGGGGTGTTTTCTTACTTGGTTTAGCTGATACTCAGGTTCTTGACAAAGTGGGGGTGAATACATATAATACATGCATAACCCCCCCCAGGGGGGGTGGGTAAGAAATAACGGAAGAAATCTGTCTGAAGGTTAAGATGAAACACGAAGATGCAGCCAAACGATTAAAAACGGTAGAAGGGCACATTGCCGGGATCCGGCGCATGCTGGACGAGGAGCAGTACTGCATTGATGTCATCCGCCAGATTCAGGCCGTGCAATCGGCGCTGAACAAAGTCAGCAAGATCATTCTCGATGAACACCTGCATTCCTGCGTGATCACCGCCGTACAGGGCGAGGATCCTGGCGACCGGGAAAAGGTTTTGCAGGAGATCGTGGATGTTTTTGAAGTATCCAAAAAAGTTTAATCAATCATATTCTAATTAAGGTAAGGAGCAAACCATGACCAACGTAACTTATGACGTCCCCGCAATTTCCTGCGGACATTGTGTTCACACGATCCAGATGGAAGTCGGCGACCTGGCCGGCGTAGCGTCGGTAACGGCCTCAAACGAGACCAAGAAAGTTGAGATCAACTTTGATTCACCGGCGACCGAAGACCAGATCATCGCATTGATGAAAGAGATCAACTACCCGCCGGCAGGGAAATAACCCTCACTGCACCAGAATTATTAATATCAACGATTTTTGACAAGCCTTAGGAGGAGACGATCTGCTAAGGCTTGTTGCATGGTGGTGAACAATGTCTGAAACCAAACAAATCTCTATTCCCGTGACCGGGATGACGTGTGCCAACTGCGTCTCGGCGGTGGAACGGAATATCAAGAAAGTGGACGGCGTGCAGGTGGCGAATGTCAACCTGACGACTGAGCGCGCTGCGGTGGAATATGACCCCAGCCTGGCTACCCTGGACGCGATGATCGGCAGGATCGAGCGTGCCGGATACGGCATCGCCACCGGTGAGGCCGACCTGATCGTCCACCGGATGAGCGATGATAATGATGCCCGCCGCTTGGAAAAACGCCTGAGCGCCCTGGAGGGCGTGCTGGAGGCAAGTGTGATCTTCACCAGCGAACGCGCCCGGGTGCGCTATATCCCCACCCTGATCAGCCAGTCCGAATTACGTAAGGAGATCACCACGGCAGGCTTTGAAGCGATTGAGTTGGGCGGGGAAGCGGAAGATGCCGAACGCCTGGCGCGGCAGAAAGAGATCGCCAACCAGAAGCGCCTGCTGATCACCGGCCTGATCTTTACGCTGCCGCTGTTCATCCTGGCGATGGGCCGCGACCTGGGCCTGTGGGGGATGTGGGCGCACGAACCGTGGGTCAACTGGCTGATGTTTACGCTGGCGACCCCGGTGCAGTTCTACGTCGGCTGGCAGTATTATGTCGGCGGGTATAAAGCCGTACGCAACGGGTCGGCCAACATGGATGTGCTCATCGCCATGGGTTCCTCGGCGGCCTATTTCTATTCCATCCCGGTGCTGCTGGGGATGATCCCCGGGCATGTCTATTTCGAGACCGGCGCGGTGATCATCACGCTGATCCGTTTGGGCAAGTTCCTGGAGGCGCGTGCCAAAGGACAGACCAGCGAAGCGATCAAAAAGCTGATGGGCCTGCAAGCTAAGACCGCCCGCATTATCCGGGACGGCGAGGAAATGGAAATCCCCACCGACCAGGTGGTGGTGGGCGATGTGGTGCTGGTGCGCCCTGGCGAAAAAGTGCCGGTGGACGGCGTAGTGATCGATGGCCGTTCCACGGTGGACGAATCCATGCTGACGGGCGAATCGCTGCCGGTTTCCAAAGGGCCGGGCGATGATGTCATTGGGGCAACCCTGAACAAGGTTGGGCTGCTCAAGTTTGAGGCCACCAAGGTGGGTAAAGAGACGGCCCTGGCGCAGATCATCCGCCTGGTGGAAGAAGCCCAGGCCAGCAAAGCCCCAATCCAGCAGCTTGCCGACAAGGTATCGAGCATCTTTGTCCCCGGTGTGATCCTGATCGCGCTGGCGACCTTCCTGGTGTGGTTTTTCCTGGTTCCCGCCCCGGCGGCAAACGCAGATGTGAGCCTGTTTACCCGCTCGCTGATCAATATGGTGGCGGTGCTGGTGATCGCCTGCCCGTGCGCCATGGGTTTGGCTACGCCGACCGCAGTGATGGTGGGGACAGGCAAAGGCGCTGAAATGGGCATTCTGCTCAAGTCCAGCGATGCGCTGGAACGCGCCGGTCGGGTCACCACCGTGGTACTGGACAAGACCGGCACGCTGACCCGCGGCCAACCGGCTGTAACCGATATCCTTACCCACGGCATGGACGAGAATGAAGTGCTGCGGCTTTCGGCCAGTGTGGAAGGCGGCAGCGAGCATCCGCTGGGAGAAGCGATCCTGGCAGAAGCCAACAACCGGGAGCTTTCCCTGAGCGAACCGCAAGCCTTTGAGGCCGAGGTCGGGCACGGTGTGCGCGCCGAGGTGGACGGCAAGCGGGTGCTGGTGGGGAATCCCCGCATGATGGATAAATATGGACTGGAAGCCGCGTCCTGGCAGGCAGAAGTTACCCGCTTGCAGCAGGAAGGCAAAACCGCCATGCTGGTGGCAGTCGACGACCAGATCGGCGGGGTGATCGCTGTGGCTGATACCCTCAAGGATAACTCCACACGGGCGGTTGCCGAACTGCAGGGCATGGGGCTCCAGGTGGTAATGATCACCGGAGACAACCAGGCGACCGCCAATGCGATCGCCGCCCAGGTGGGGATCGACCGGGTGCTGGCAGAAGTGCTCCCTGGCGACAAAGCGGCCGAAGTGAAAAAGCTGCAAGAGCAAGGCGAGATGGTTGCCATGGTTGGGGACGGGATCAACGACGCCCCCGCATTGGCGCAGGCCGAGGTCGGGATTGCGATTGGAACCGGTACAGATGTGGCTATGGCAGCAGCCCCGGTGGTGCTGATCAGCGGTGACCTGATGGGCGTGCCCAAGGCGATCGCCCTCTCCCGGAAAACGCTGGGCACCATCAAGCAGAACCTGTTCTGGGCGTTCATCTACAATATCATCCTGATCCCGGCAGCCGCGGTGGGGCTTTTGGTCCCCATGCTGGCGGCCGCAGCGATGGCCTTCAGCAGCGTGTTTGTGGTCAGCAACAGCTTACGTTTACGACGAGTGAGCATATTGGGATAGATTTCTCGTTCCTGAGTTTGAAAAGGCAGACAGTTATGATATTGTCTGCCTTTTTTACTGAACAGTTCATGTTTCGTCTGGTATAAATGGAATACCAGGGGATTGGTCCGCAGGGTGTGGAGCGGTTCCTGGCGGCGTTTAGATAAAATCGGGTTTTCGTATTAATTATGAATAAATGATCATTGTGATTGGAGGGTCTCCGTTAAGATACGTGTGATATCTTAACGAGGGAAAGCGCATGAAAGTATTGGTCTACGAAAAGGATGAAACCAGACTTAATTGTTTGAGGAAAAATCTCGGCCAGGCGGACTATGAAGTCTTTTGGGCAGGGAATGATGGCGCATTGTTTGTCTTTTTGGAAGATGAA
>QKGK01000425.1 GCA_003250455.1 Chloroflexota bacterium
GTCTATTATCATTTAGGCTTGGAATCAAAAAAGAGAAACCCCGGGATAAGCGTCGTTCCGAGCATGCGAGGAACCCGCCGACCAGTCCAAATTGGGCAGCTAATCCCAGGGCTGGGTGCAATCCTTTAAATTCCTCACCATCCGTGTTCATCTGTGTGTATCTGTGGTTAAAAGAAGAATGAACCACGGATGAACACAGATGCACACAGATATAAATTTTATCTAGTGGGATCATCTATTATCATTTAGGCTTGGAATCAGGAGGGAGAAATTATTCAAATGGGTGCAGAAATTTTAGTTTTGGCTGCACTACTTTGGCCTCTTCAGCGGATTCCTCACTGCGTTCGGAATGACATTGGCATGGCACAACCAGCTAACCAGATAACCATCCAACTACCTAACCAGCTAACCAGCCAACCAGCTAACTACCCAAAAACCATCTCTCCCCCCAGAAATTCCGCCGCCAGCGCCTGGAAGGCGGCAATTGCCTGCTGCACGTCCTCCTGCGCGCCGGGATGATGCCCCTCGGTGACCACGATCACCGACTGCGTATCGGCACGCGCCGCGCTCTGGTCGCTCTGCCGCCAGCACCAGCGCCGGGCCGCCACCAGCCCGTTCCCGTCGATGAAGATCACCTCACCCGGCTCGGGGTGCTCGAACGCCTTCTCAAACAGCGGTGTGAAACGCTCCTCGCCGGTGGCGAACTGCACCGTGATGGACCCGTTGGTGCGGTCGGCGTCGAAGACCGCCACCGGCACCTGGTAGCGGATGCTGACCAGATTACCAATGTCCACCAGGGCATTGATCGAAGGGATGTCGCCTTTTTTGGTCAGGCGGCGCAGCAAGGCCTCAATGGCGCTGCGGTATTTGGTCGGGTTGACCCCAAACTGGCGAAACGCGCCCCGCCATGCCGAGAGGCTCTCCAGCTCGCTCAGCGGGGTATCCCCGATCTGCGCCAGCACGGCCTGCTGTTCGGCAAAATAGCGTTCTTGCAGCGCTAGCGGCGTGGGGCGGTTGGCCATTCCCCGTCCAAACATCACCCCTGCCCGGATACCGGGAAACGCGTCCGTGATTGCCGGGACATACTGAAACGTGTACATCGAAATCCTCCTACCCAAAAGCCCCACCGGCCACCAGCACGGTGAAGGCGAAAACGAAATAGTGAATGAAAAAAGCGTACAAAAAAGATTTGGTGCGCCAGGCCACCAGCCCGAAAAGGAACCCGCCAAAGATGGTCGAGACGGTCTCGATCTCCGGCTTGCCGATGTGCGCCAGCGCAAACGGCACCGCCTGCAGCCAAAGGGCGTCCGGGCCGTATTCTTTGGCGTATGCGAACAGCAGCCAGCCGCGGAACATGAACTCCCAGCCGAACAGGTCCAGGAACACGTACCCCGGCAGCTGCGGCCCCAGCAGCCACTCGTAATACTTCTGCATGGAGGCATCCCCTTTGGCGGTGAACCACAATATCGGAGCGGCAATCGCGATCACGATGCCCGTCAGGGCCAGCCCGGCCTTCCAGTCGCCCAGGCGGAAGCCATATTCAGCCGGGTTCTCCCGCAGTACCACGATGATGACGAACAGCGGCACGATCAGGTAGAGGATGAAGCGGTCCAGCACCACCGAACCGGTAAAGGTGTGGTACGAGTCCACGATCAGCAGCAGCGTGGTGACAATCGTGGCGGTGACCGTTTTCCAGTTGAACCTGAGATCAAAACTGAATAGAGATTTCATCACAATCTCCTTGTGCGTGTTTAGTACGAAAAATAGGTCCGGTTGCCTTGCGGGCCAAACAGCTGCTTGAGCGTATCGGCGTCGCGCCACAGTTCAAAGCTCCAGTTAAACACCAGCAGCGCCACCAGCACGATGGACAAAACCACCAGCCAGCGGTTGGAAGGGTCGGCAAAGCGGGTCGCCAGCGTGCGTCGCTGCGTCCAGGTGTGAGCGGCAAACCCGGCCAGCAAAGGCACCAATGCCAGGTGGAAGCGCGGTTCCGACAGGATCAGCACGTGTGGCGCCAGGTAAAAGAGCGCCACCAGCCCCACCAGCAGGTGGGCCCGCTTCCAGCGGACCAGCGGCAGCGACAATGCAGCCCCAACGGCCAGCAGCACAAAGGGCAGGGTAAAGGCCACAAACACCATGGTGAACCATGGCTGGGGGATATAGCCAAGGAAGTTATTGGAATAGAAATAGGTCAGCACCCGCCGCTCCAGCCCGAAAAAGTAACCCAGTTTAAACAACATCAAGGTTGGCACCCTGCCCGGGTCGTCCCGGATAAAGCCCAGCGCCTTTTCCGTCCCGATCTCGTCCCGCTGAATATCGTCCAGGTAAGGCATCAGGTCCAGTGAGGGGCCAAACTCAAAGCGCCCTTCGGTATCCGGGTGGTAGCCGAGGTACAGGTTGTAGCCCATCGAATTTTCCAGGAAGCTGAACTGGCCATGCAGCAGGGAATTGCGCACCACCCAGGGGGTCAGCAGCACCACTACTGCCGCCAGCACGATCAGTGCGCCTTTTTTATCTTTGACGGCAAACCACAGCCACAGCAGCACCGCCGGCAGGATCGCCACGATCACCGAGCGGGTCAGGGCGGCGGCGGCCAGGGCTGCCCCGGCGAACAGGTAGTCCTGCCAGCGGCCGCTTTCGGCAGCGCACAGCAGCAGTAAGACGGACGCCAGCACCAGCGGGATGAAGATCACTTCGGTTGCCAGCGCCAGCGGGAAGATCACCAAAAACGGGTACAGCGCCAGCATCCAGGCGGCCAGCCGGGCGGTTTTCTCCTCCCCGGGGAACAGCCGTTTTGCCAGTGCGTATCCCATCGGGGCCAGCGAGGACACCACAAACACCTGCACCAGCCGGGCGATGAAGAAGCGGTTCTCCAGCCCGAACAGGCGGTAGATCAGCGAAAGGAAGAAAGGGTACCCCGGCCCGCGGAAGGAGGTCAGGATGCCGCGGGGGTCGTAATCCCCGGTGACAAACTCCAGCGGGATATATTGCTTGACCAGGGCCAGGTCGTCCGCCCCATACCAGCGGAAGCCTTCCCCTGCCGCCAGGCTGCGCCCCAGCATGTCGTACTGGAACATATCATCCAGCCCGATAGCCAGGTGCTGGGCGGCGATCACCGGCACCAGCCGGAGAACAACGGCCAGCAGATAGATCAGCAGCGGAAATAAAAGGCGGTGTTTTTTTGTGAAGGTCATGCATGTCATTATACAATCTTGTACAATAGAGATGTCAATCAATCATGTCTGACTTATAGAACGGGAGAGCAAAATGAAGGATGACATAAGCGATATTGCGGACCTGTACAACCGTGATTCCCATAATGAGCATCTGCGTCTGGTCGAGCATCAGCTTGAATTTGACCTTACCATGCGATACCTGAAAGCCTACCTCCCCGAGAAGGGAAATATCCTGGAAATCGGGTCTGCCAGTGGAAGATACACCGTCGCCCTGGCCAAACTGGGATACCACATCACAGCAGTAGACCTGTCGGAAGGGCTGATTGAACAATGCAGAAAGAACCTTGCGCAGCATGGCCTGGAACAGCAGGTGCGCAACATCCATGCGGATGCCCGCGACCTGAGCAATGTGCCGGGAAAGAACTATGACGCCGTGCTCCTGATGGGGCCGCTTTATCATTTGGTGGAAGAGGAAGACCGCAAGCTGGCGCTAACCCAGGCCATTGACCGCTTGCGTCCAGGCGGCATCCTTGTGTCAGCGTTCATCAGCCGCTTTGGCCTTCTGGGGGATATGCTAAAAAATGTCCCGGAATGGATTGAAATGCAGGAAGACGTGCATTCCGTGATCGAAATGGGCAGAGACCCGGAAGACCATCCCCGCGGCGGGTTTCGCGGCTATTTTGCCCGGGTATCTGAGATCGCGCCGCTGCACGAAACCGTTGGCCTGGAAACTTTGGTCGTTGCCGGGGTAGAGCCAGCCATTTCAGCCGACGATGAAAGCTACAACAAACTCTCTGGAACCTGGCGCCAACTCTGGCAGGACATTCTCTTTGAAGTCAGTACCGAACCTTCTGCCATCGGGGCCTCACGGCATCTGCTGTATATCGGCAAAAAACCAGACTGACCTTCCGTTCAAACGCCATCGCGCCGCATGATCAGCGGCCCCTCCGGAGGCTTGCGCCGCCCGCCAACCACCTTCGCCAGGCGGGAGATGCGCCGGAAGTACGGCGGCATTTCTTCTTCTTGCACGGGGGAAAAGCCAAACTTGCGGTAAAGCGTTTCCATTTGGGGACGGCACATCAGGTACAGGGTCCCGTCGTGTGCGGCCACAGCCGCTTCGATCAGCACACGCCCCAGCCCGCGGCCGCGCCAGCTATCCACCACCAGCAGGGAAGCCAGTTCGGTGCTGCCGTCCTTGTGCGGCTTGAGCTGCACGCAGCCGACCACCTCCCCGGCGGCATCCACTGCCAGGGTGAAGTGCGGCCAGTCCAGGCCAAAAGGGTTCAGCCCGGCAGTGCGGATCAGGGAGCGAATGGTGCTTTGATCCTCCTGCCGGGCTGGACGGAGCGAATAATTACCTGCCTCAGACAAGCGAAGCGATCAGCCGCCAGATCTGGGCGACGAAAAATGTCAGGGTAAAGCCCATCACCAGGGGCAGCATAGCAGCGACGGTCGTCCATTTTTTGCTGCCGGTTTCCCTGTAGATGGTGAAAATGGTCGTCGAGCACGGATTATGCACCAGGCTGAACAGCATCAGGTTGACTGCCGTCAGCAGCGTCCAGCCGCCCGCCTGGAACAGGGAGATCATGTCGGCGTTGGAGTTCATCTCGAACATCACGCCTGCCCCGGCCCCGGCGTCAATACCGGTGACCAGCACGGTCAGCATCAGCACGGTCGGGATGACGATCTCGTTGGCCGGGATGGCGATCACATATGCCAGCAGGATCACGCCGTTGAGGCCCAGCAGCAGGCCAAACGGGTTGAGGAAGTTAATCACCGCCTCAGCGATCGTGGTCCCGCCAATGTGGATATTGGACACCAGCCAGATGGCTGCACCGGCAGGGGCGGCAAACACGATCGCCCGCCACAGCACATAGATGGTGCGGTCGATCAGCGAGGTGTACAGGGTTTGCCAGACGCGCGGCGGGCGGTAGGGCGGCAGTTCCAGGCTGAAGGTGGAGACCTCACCCCGCAGCATCGTGCGGGAGAGGAACCGGCTCACCAAAAAGGTAAAACCGACCCCAATCATGGCCACCCCCACCACAGCCGTGGCGGAGATCAGCCCGGCCAGCTGCGCCGGGACCAGCGCACCGATGAACAGCGTGGCGATCAGGATCTGCGTCGGCCAGCGCCCGTTGCACAGGGCGAAGTTATTGGTGATGATGGCGATCAGCCGCTCGCGCGGGCTGTCGATGATGCGGGTGGCGACCACCCCGGCGGCATTACAGCCAAAGCCCATCATCATCGAGAGGGCCTGCTTGCCATGTGCACCGTTGCGCCGGAAGAGGGCGTCCAGGTTAAAGGAGACCCGCGGCAGGTAGCCGAAGTCTTCCAGCAGGGTGAACAGCGGGAAGAAGATCGCCATCGGCGGCAGCATCACGCTGATCACCCAGGCGGTTGCCAGGTATACTCCGTCGATCAGCAGGCCGCTGATCCACCAGGGCACACCGATAGCCGCAGCGCCATTTTTCAGCCACGGATGAAAATTATCGATCAGGACAGAGGAGATCATCCTAGAGGGAACATTCGCCGCAGAAATGGTGATCCACAGCACCAGGGTGAACAGCAGGATCATGATCAGGAAGCCCCAGCGTTTGTCGGTCACGATCTTGTCAATCGTGCGGTCGAGGTCGAAGCGGGCGGGCTTGTCCGGGCGCTGCACGGCCCGGTCGGCCACGTTTGCCGCATCGGTATAGATCGCCTCCATCAGGGTCTGGTGAAAATCAGACCCCACAGTGGCGCGCAGGTTCTGGGCATTTTGCAGCAGTTCTTCTACCTGTAAGTTTGCGTTAGCCTGCATTTCCCACCTCCACGGGCTGCTGCACCGGCAGCTGCCGGTCTTCCAGCGAGGCTACCGGGATCAGCTGGCCGAGGTCGCCGCTGCGCAGGGACTTGATGATGTCCTCATCGCCGTCCAGCAGACGCAGGGCTACCCAGCGGGCATTCGGCAGATCCGGGTACAGTGCCAGCACCTGCTGCTCCAGATGTTCGATCGCCCCGTTCAGGCTGTTGGATACCGTTTTAATGCGGCGCGGTTTGGGCCGGACTTCACCGGTAGCCACCTGGTGGATGGCTTCCAGCAGTTCTTCCAGCCCCTGGTTATAGCGCGCCGAAGTTGGCACCACCGGCACACCCAGGTCACGCGCCAGGCGGCGTTCGTCCACCGTCAGGCCGTGGCGTTTGGCCTCGTCGATCAGGTTCAGGCACACCACCACCCGGTCGGTGATCTCCATCACCTGCAGGGCAAGGTTAAGGTTGCGCTCCAGGCGGGAGGCATCTGCCACCACTATGGTCACGTCCGGTTGGCCGAAAAGGATAAAGTTGCGGGCAACCTGCTCGTCCAGGCTGGTGGCCAGCAGGGAATAGGTCCCTGGCAGGTCGACGATCTTGTAGCGTTTATCGCCGTATTCAAAACCGCCTTCGGCGCGGGTGACCGTTTTTCCCGGCCAGTTGCCGGTGTGCTGGCGCAGCCCGGTGAGGGCATTGAACACCGTGCTTTTGCCGGTATTGGGGTTGCCCGCCAGAGCCACCACATAATCCCACTCTTCCATATTCACACCCAGCTTGAGCAGGTTGGCCCGGTTGTGGGCGGGGCAGGTCTCGCAGCCGGAAAGGTCCGCCGCGGGTCGTTTTACTTCTGGTTTATCTGTCACTTTGTTCTCACTCATACTGTCACCTCCTGGCTTACTTCCGCCAGGTCTTTGTGTTGATTTTGTTCTTTCTCATCGATAATTTCGACGCGGATACAGGCCGCCTGCACCGCGCGCAGGGCGATCAGCGAATCGCGCACCCGGTAGCCTACCGGGTCGCCCATCGGGCTGCTCAGGTCGGCGGTGATCTTGGTGCCGGGGAGCATCCCCAGGTCCATCAGGCGGCGGCGTTCCGGGCCGCGCAGCTGCGGCGAAAGCTGGATGATGCGGGCTTCCTCGCCAGGTTTCAGCTGGTTGAGGGGGATGCCCGCCTTAGGCAGTTCTCCGGTCTGCTCTTCCAGCAGGCGCACATTGATGCTGGCAGCCACGATCGGGGCCAGCACATGCTCGTCGCCGTTCGCCCAGAAGCGGATGCGCTGCGAGGATTTTTCCAGCACCTGCACCAGCATCCCGGGGAGCAGCCCCTCAGCTTCGATCTGTGCCGCCACAGTCTCCGGCTCGTCGCCAATGTGGACGATGCGCGCCTTTGTCCCGGCTTCCAGGTCTGCCAGGCGGGTGGCATCAACCTGGAAAAGATGTCCTTCCTTGGAAGGGATCGGGTCTCCATGCGGGTCATAGATCGGGTGCCCCAGCGAACCGGCCAATTGGTCCAGCTCTTCGGGGGAAAAGTCGTGCTCAAAGCGCTCCGCCTGGAGATGCCATTCGGACGGCTTATAGCCGGTATGTTCGGCAAGGTAATGCTCCCACAAACGGTGGGCGCGGATCACATTCATCGCCACCTGGCCGCCTTGCGGGGTCAGGCTCAGGCGCTCGCCGCTGCGCTGCAGCAGGCCCAGGGATTCCAGCTCCATGATCAGCGCAACCGCCTGGTCAGAATCAATCTCCAAAGAGCCAGCCACGCTTTCCAGTGTAGCCGAGCGTCCGGCGAGTTCCATTTTTTGCACGTGCTTGAGGGCATCTTCATGTAAGATCCGGTCGGTCATGCGCCGGACGGCCCTCCAGCGGGCTACCAGCCCGCGTTGAGGCCAGAATAATGCTCCAATAATGATCAATATCAGGCTCCCAATCATGAGGGAAAGAAGGGGGTCTGGCATAGTCAACTCCTAAATGTTCGATATTCAAATAAATTATTTAGTCTTAACTAAATTAGTCATATTATATCATATCAGAAGATGAAAATCAAGTTAATTCAGACAAATAATGTCTTTTTTCATAATCCAGACCAGAATAAGCCAAATATCCCCCCAATCCCCCATCCAACCAGTATAATTTCGAG
>QKGK01000457.1 GCA_003250455.1 Chloroflexota bacterium
GCAAAACCTTGCCCGCCCCGATAGGATTAAATGGTATGTCTGCACTCCCCGAGATGTTTGACCTGAGTGGTAAGGGCGCCATCGTAACCGGCGGCGCAGGGCTGTTGGGCAGCCAGTTTTGCAAGACCCTGGCCCAGGCTGGCGCAGGTGTGTCCATAGTGGATATCAACGCCGCCGTGATCGAAAAAGTAGCCGAGGAGATCACCGCAGCGGGCGGGAAAGCCCTGGCGATCCCCACCGATATTACCGATCCTGCGTCCGTGGAGGCCATGCTGGCCAGGACCCTGGAGGCCTTTGGCCGCGTGGATATCCTGGTCAACAGCGCAGCCCTTGACCCCAAGTTTGACCCCGACAGCATCGGTGAGCAGGGCGCCAATGCATTTGAGACCTTTCCGCTGGATGGCTGGAAGCAGGCCCTGGATGTCAACCTGACCGGGATGTTCCTGTGCTCGCAGGCAGCGGTCAAGCCGATGCTGGAGCAGGGCGGCGGTTCGATCATCAACCTGTGTTCCACTTATGGGCTTGGCGGCCCCGACCAGCGCATCTACCAGGTGGAAGGCCAGCCGCCCAAGTATAAGCCGGTGACCTATACGGTCACCAAGGCAGGCGTGGTGGGGATGACCAAATACCTGGCGACCTATTTCGGCACTAAAAATATCCGGGTCAATTCCCTGACCCCCGGCGGCGTGTACAATAACCACGACCAGCAGTTTGTGGAAGCATACGCCTACCGCACTGCGATGGGCCGCATGGCGAAGCAGCACGAGATGAACGGCGCGCTGCTGTTCCTCGCTTCGGATGCTTCCAGCTATATGACCGGCGCGAACCTGGTGGTGGATGGCGGTTGGACCGCCTGGTAAGCTGGCTTTTTTCAATCAATAAAGGCAGGTAGCTCGCATGGTGCAGGTGCAAAAAGGCGAAGTATTGGCGGTAATTACCGCCAGGGGCGGCTCGAAGAGCATCCCGCGCAAGAATATCCTCCGGTTTGCCGGGCACCCTCTCCTGGCCTACAGCATCGCTGCGGCAAAGCAGTCAGCATTGGTGATGCGGGTGGTCGTTTCTACAGATGACGAGGAAATTGCTACTGTAGCCCGCCAATATGGGGCGGAAGTGCCTTTTATGCGTCCGGCAGAACACGCCCAGGATACCACTCCTGATCTGCCTGTGTTTGAACATGCCCTCGGCTGGCTGGCCCAAGAAGAGCAATATTTCCCGGAACTGGTGGTGCATCTGCGCCCCACCACCCCGGTGCGCCCGCCCGGATGTGTGGACGAGGGCATTCAGATCCTCTTTGACCATCCCGAAGCGGACGCAGTACGCGCCGTAGTCCCTTCCGGACAGAATCCCTTTAAAATGTGGCAGATCGATGAAGCCGGGGTGATGCACAATCTGATCCCGGTGGATGGGGTGGCGGAACCGTTTAACGCCCCGCGCCAAAAGCTGCCGCAGACCTACTGGCAAACCGGCCATGTCGACATCACCCGGCCCGCCACGCTGCTGGAAAAGCACTCAATGACCGGCGGGGTTATCCTGCCGCTGGTGCTGGACCCGCGTTATACGGTGGATATTGACACCCAGCGCGACTGGGAGCAAGCTGAGTGGCTGATCCAGCAAGGTGAGCTGCCCGTGGTGCGCCCCACTGAAAAAGCCTACGGCCTTCCTGAAGAACTTAAAATGGTGGTCTTCGACTTTGACGGCGTGTTCACCGATAACCGGGTGTGGGTAGACCAGGACGGTGTGGAGCAGGTTGCTGCGAACCGGGGGGATGGGATGGGCATTTCGATGCTCAAAAAAACCGGTGTGCCGGTGTATGTGATTTCTACAGAAACCAACCCGGTGGTGACCGCCCGCTGCAAGAAGATGGGCATCCCGGTGGTGCAGGGAGTGGAAAATAAAGGGATTGTGCTGGAACGCCTGATGGCTGAAAAAGGCGTCAGCGGCGGGCAGGTGATCTACGTAGGCAACGATGTCAATGACCTGCCGTGCTTCCCGTTGGTGGGCTGTGCGGTGGCCGTCGCAGATGCACATCCGGCAGCCCTGGAAAAAGCCGACCTGGTGTTGAATACACCCGGTGGACATGGCGCGGTGCGCGAGCTGTGTGAT
>QKGK01000433.1 GCA_003250455.1 Chloroflexota bacterium
GGCTTTGTATCTGCCTGTAGTGGCAGCCCTGGACCCAACTGTTGAGGTTGATCCGGAATTGGTCTCCCGGATGGAAACACTGGTGCAGCAGGGCGACCATGAAGCGGCAGGTGCGCTGATCCCGGATAGCCTGCTGGGTAAGTTTGCCTTTGCAGGCAGTCCGGAAGATATATTGAATCAGGTGTTGGGATTGTTTGAAGCGGGAGTCTTCCGCGTGGAATTGGGAACACCTCATGGAGTTTCCTCTGCCCATGGTATAGACTTGATCGGCCGGTATGTGCTGCCGGAAGTAGCCAAGTGGAAATGATCAAGAAGTCAGGGTGGGGGTTTTGCTGATGTCATTTTTTGAAACCTTCATTAAAAAAGTGGTGTTCAAAGCTATTGTAGGGGATCTGAAAGTCTCCAACGATTCCCTTGCCCTCTTGAGAGCCAAGGTTGAAGATGCGGATTACATG
Source organism: Chloroflexota bacterium (assembly GCA_003250455.1). Lineage (GTDB taxonomy): Bacteria > Chloroflexota > Anaerolineae > Anaerolineales > UBA11579 > UBA11579. The sequence continues at coordinate 456 of QKGK01000433.1, forward strand.
GGCAGGAACGACAGCCATGTGCCTGCCAAAGACCGGGTTGCTGCCCTGATGGAAGAATTGAAATTAGAAGAAAAGGTTCGCCTGGTGGGGGGATATAAGCAATTGGGGATCCATCCCATCCCCCGGCTGGGGCTGCCAAGTATCTGGGCCAGTGATGCAACCTCTGGTATGCGCTGCTTTCCCGGGGGGATTGCGTATTTATCCGGGGTAGCAATGGCGGCAACCTGGGATAAGGACCTGATCGAATCTGTGGGGGCGGCGATTGGGGAAGAATTCCGGGCAAAAGGTGTTTCACTTCTGTTGGGCCCGGGCGTGAACATCTACCGGGTCCCCACCTGCGGGCGTAATTTTGAATACATGGGAGAGGACCCATTCCTGGCGGGAAAGATCAGCGCGGCATATGTCCGCGGGGCACAAAGTAAGGGGGTGCTGACCACGGTAAAGCATTTTGCCGCCAACAATTCAGATTATGACCGGCATAAAACGGATTCGGTTGTGTCTGAACGGGCATTGCGGGAGATATATTTGCCGGCGTTTAAAATGGCCGTACAGGAGGGAGGTTCCTGGGGGGTGATGACCTCCTATAACCCGGTGAATGGCACCTATGCCAGCGAAAAAGCTGCTCTACTGAAGAAGATATTACGTGGGGAGTGGGGATTTAAAGGCTTTGTGATCAGTGATTGGAACAGCGTGTACAGCACCGTTCCAGCAGTGAAAAATGGGCTCAACCTGGAGATGCCGCTGGAAAAGTGGATCACCTTTGAGAAGGTCTCGGCGGCCATTGCGGCAGGGGAATTGATCGAAGGTGACATCGACCAGATGTTGCACCCGCTGCTGTCGGCTTTATTTGAAGCGGGGGTGTATGACCGCCCTCAAGTAGACGTTGATGCCGAAATTCATTCCCCGGGCCACGAAGAACTTGCCCACAGTGCCGCAGAGTCTGCCGTTGTGCTATTAAAGAATGACAGCAATCTGCTCCCTTTATCCCCTGGAAAAGTAAATCACCTGGTGGTGATGGGGCGTACCGCCGTGGACACACCCACCGGCGGAGGGGGGAGCAGCTACGTTCATCGCCCTGAAAGTGTGGACATTCTCTCGGGGGTAAAAGCGGTATTCCCGAATTCCCTGGTGACCCATATACCCTTTTCAAAAAGGAAGTTATCTAGTGCAGCGCAGGAACTGATCCGGGGAGCAGATGCGGTGATATTTGTGGCAGGATTTTATACTTGGGAAGAATCGGAAAGTTTCGACCGGTCGTGGCGCCTACCGGAGGGACAGGATGACCTTATCAAACTGGTTGCTGGGCTCAATCCTAATGTGGTGGTGGTGCTGACCACAGGCGGCGGTGTGGAAACTGAAAGCTGGGTGTATCAAGTGCCGGTTGTGCTGCATACTTTCTTCCTGGGAGAATATGTCGGGACAGTAGTGGCAAGGGTGATCTCTGGGGAGGTTAATCCTGGCGGAAAATTGCCTCTTACGATGGCAAAACGATGGGATGATTTTGCATCCACGGCGTACTATATCAAACGTCCGGAGGAAGTGCGGCTGAAAAATGTGATGATTGGACAGGGGAACCCCAGGCTGCGAAAAGTGTGGCAAATGCATTACGGAGAAGGCCTGAATGTTGGTTACCGGCATTTTGACACAG
>QKGK01000078.1 GCA_003250455.1 Chloroflexota bacterium
TGGGTTCCGGGCTCTCGCTTTGGTGGAATATTCTGGAGTCGGCGGGGGCGCTGTATTATCTGGTAGTTGCGGTGATCGGGTATTCTGAAGTGCAGCAGTTTGGCATCTGGAAGGCCGCGGGTACCTTTTTCATTGCTGTTGGGGGATTAATGCTGCTGGCGTTGTGCCTGGCGCTGTTGAGCGTGCCGGTGTAGTGTTATAGTTTCTTTCTCCTGATTAAACGTGTCATTCCTGCACGGTTCTGGCAGGAATCCACTTGCACAACTTCAAATAAGCTGATCGTACAAATCTGTCCAATCAGATTTTTCTTTCTCAATCAGATAGCTTTCCATTATTAGTAGGTGAATCTTCACGATTTGTGATGTGGATTCCCGATCGGGCAAGCTCGATTCAGCGGGAATGACCTCTGCGGCCAGATTGAATAGGCGTAGCGATTTACTCGATCTCTACCAGCCGGTATTTGATGGCGACGACGGCAGCCTGGGTGCGGTCTGAGACCCCCAGCGTTTTGAACAGGCTGCTGAGGTAGTTGCGGATGGTGCCCTCCGAAAGGAACAGGGCTTCGGCGATCTCGGCGTTGGAATATCCTTTGATGATCAGCGAAAGGATCTCCAGCTCGCGCTCGCTGAGCTGAAAATGAGAGGGCTGCTTGCTCTGCGGGGTACGGTCGGCAATATCGTCCAGCAGCTTGTGGGTGATGGCCGGGTCGACAAAGCTCTTGCCGCTCACTGTGCCTTTGATCGCTTTGATCAGCTCGTCGGGGGGCAGGTCTTTGAGGAGGTAGCCCGAAGCCCCGCTGCGGATGGCGTCGAAGATCCATTCGTCGTCGTCGTAGGTGGTCAGCACCAGCACCGCAATCTCCGGGTGTTTTTCCTTGATCTTCCGGGTGGCAATAGAGCCGTTCATCCTGGGCATTTTCAGGTCCATCAGCACCAGGTCCGGGTTGGTCTGGGCAGCGAGCTCTACGGCTTCCAGGCCGTTGTTGGCGATCCCGATCACTTCCAGGCCCGGGTCGGAAGAAAGGATCTTTTCCAGCCCTTCACAGACGATCATCTGGTCATCACAAATGAGAATTCGAATCATGGGGTGCCTCATACCAAAGGTGGATGTGTGTGCCTGCGCCGAGCGTGGTTTTGATGGTGAAATGCCCGCCGGAAAGTTCAGCGCGCTCCTGCATGCCGTGGACGCCAAAACTCTCACTGCGCCGGATGCTGGATGGGGTATAGCCCTTGCCGTCGTCCGCCAGTTCCAGGTGGAAGGCGCTGGCCTGCCAATGGGTTTTTAAGGAGACGTGCTGAGCGTTGGCGTGCAGGACGATATTCTGCACGGCTTCCTGTACGATGCGGTAGACCGCTTTTTCCCGGGCGGAAGAAAAGTTGGGGAAGTCATCCGGGAGGGAAATTTGCGCTTCGAAACCGCTGCGGCGGGCGGCGTCTTCGATCAGCTCGATGAGCGAAACGCGCAGACCGAGGTCTTCGAGCGTTTTGGGCTGCAGGTCTTTCAGGGTGCGCCGGGTTTCGTCCAGACCGGTGCGGGTGTTGAGCAGGGCATGGTCCAGCATGGTGACGATCTCATCCGGGTCCTGTCGCTGGCTGACCATGATCTTGAGCGCTTCAAGGTTGACCGAGATGCCGCTGAGGGTGTGCGCCAGGGTGTCGTGCAGCTCGCGCGCCAGGCGGTTGCGCTCGCGGGTGGTGGCCAGCTTTTCCATCGCGTCGGCGTACTCGCTGAGGGCGACATTGGCCCGCACCAGCTGGCGCTTTTGGGCGCGCTGCTCGTTGACGATCTCGTTGAGGATGTTGGAGACGATCCCATAGGAGAAGGCCTGGATGATCGGCATGCCCAGAATGGGGATGGTGTTGAAGTTGATCACCTGTACAAAGGGGTATAGCACGCTCATTTCCACCAGGGCGACCACGGCAATGTAATAGACGCTGAAGCGGAAGGGGTACTGCCAGGCAGTGATCACCAGCGGGATGAGCAGAATGGGGAAGAGCATCCAGCTGCGGGAAATGATCAGCGAAAAATCGGTGGTTTCCGGGTTGACCAGGTAGATCAGGTTGCTGAAGATCGGGATGCCGGTGGCAAAGATG
>QKGK01000387.1 GCA_003250455.1 Chloroflexota bacterium
CGATCAGTGAATCCAGGACCAGGGTGTATGTATTCCCTGAACAATTGAATTCTGAACATAAACTACCACACTTGCTGGTTGTGCACGTTGCTGTTTTCATCACCTGATTAAATGCGCCGTTCCTTGGCAGGGACTGTTTGCGCAATCTGATTTGTATTTGCAGACAGAAGGAGGTCACCCATGATGGACTCAAGCATACAGAAGGCCATGGCAGAACGAGGACTCACCCGCCGGGATTTCCTCAAGTTCTGCTCGACGATGGCAGGTGCGCTAGCCCTGCCGCGCAGGTATTCCACACGCATCGCCCAGGCTTTAGAGACTCCCAAACGAACACCGGTGATCTGGATGGAGTTCCAGGACTGTGCCGGCTGCACGGAAGCGCTGCTGCGAGCCTCCCGACCTACCGTGGCGGAGATCGTCCTGGATATCCTGTCCGTGGATTACCACGAAACGATCATGGCAGCTTCCGGCTATCGCGCTGAGGAAGCCAAGAAAGCAACCATCGATGCTGGCGGGTATATCCTGGTGGTGGAAGGCTCGATCCCGACCGCCGAGAATGGTATTTACTGCTGCATTGGAGGGAGGACAGCGCTGGACCTGCTGAGCGAAGCTGCATCCAACGCATTGGCGGTGATTGCGGTCGGTCACTGCGCAGCTTTTGGTGGGGTGCCCCGGGCAGCGCCAAACCCGACCGGAGCCTTGGGCGTGATGGATTTGGTGACCGATAAACCGGTGCTCAACCTGCCCGGCTGCCCTTATAACTCCGTCAATCTGACAGCAACAGTGGTGCATTTCCTGACCTTCGGTGAACTGCCTGCGGTGGATGATCTGCTGCGCCCGCTCTTTGGTTTTGGGGCGCGCATCCACGACAACTGCGAGCGGCGCGGCCACTTCGACGCGGGTGATTTTGTCCAGGAATGGGGCGATGAGGGTCACCGCAAAGGTTGGTGCCTGTACAAGATGGGCTGTAAAGGCCCCATCACCTTCCATAACTGCCCTGCTGTGCGCTACAACGATGGCGCAAGCTGGCCAATTGGATCTGGTCACGGCTGTATCGGCTGCTCGGAGCCTGATTTCTGGGAGTGGGGCGCTTACAATGTGGCTGAATTACAAAGCTTTGCACCGCCGACGACTTTCGCACCCGTACAGCTGCCAGAGCAGCGCATTGCACCAGCCAGCGCGGCTTTGATGGGCGGGCTGGCGGGCCTGGCGGTAGGTGCCGCAGGCGCGGCGGCCTACAACTCGCTTTCCAAAAAAGATAAACACGAAGAGGTCGAAAGCGCGCCAGTGGAAGAGGAATAGGAGGCGAGCATGTCTTCGATCAGTCGCAGAGATTTCCTTAAGATGGCAGGAATCGGCGTTGGCGGGGCCCTTTTGGCGACCGAAAACGCCCAGGCAGCCTCGGTTGGCGATCCCAGCCAGCATATCGGGATGCTTTACGATGCTACGATGTGCACCGGCTGTCACGCCTGCTCTGCTGCCTGCCGTCAATGGAACGGCACCGAAGTGGAGCTGGATGAAAGCGGGCTTTACGACGCACCTACCGAACTTTCCGCGGATACCTGGACGCTGATACAGCTACACCAGGGCGAAGGAGAGGACTCCTTTGTCAAGCGCCAGTGCATGCATTGCGTCGACCCGGGTTGCGTCAGCGGCTGCCCCGTCCATGCACTCGAGAAGACCGCCGCAGGACCGGTAACCTACAACGCGGCGCGCTGCATCGGCTGCCGCTACTGTATGTACACCTGCCCGTTTGACGTGCCGCGCTTCGAGTGGGATCAGGTCCTGCCGGTGATCACTAAATGCACTTTGTGCGCGGATCGTATTGCAGCGGGGGATGGCCCAGCCTGCGCAGAGCGATGCCCGACGGGCGCGCTGATCTGGGGGCGCCGGGGCGATTTACTGGAAGAAGCTGAACAGCGCCTTGCAGATAATCCAGATCGCTATGTGAATCACATTTACGGTAAAGACGATGCAGGCGGCACATCCGTGGTTTACCTCTCGCATGTGCCATTTGAGAATCTTGGGCTGCCCAATTTGGGGACTGAGCCTATTCCGAGGTTGAGCGAGCGGAC
>QKGK01000079.1 GCA_003250455.1 Chloroflexota bacterium
AAAAGCGGCGTGCGCAACCTGCTGGACAAAAACAAGCACCGTTATTACCAGCATTCCGAGGCAGACTTTTTCGTGGTGGAAGACAAAGGCGAAGTGATGGCCAAAGTTTGCGCCATGGAGAACACCCTGTATAACCAGCACCAGGGAGAAAAAGCGGCCTTTATCGGCTATTTTGATGTTGTCGAAGACCTGGAAGCTGCCCGGCTGCTGATGGAACGCGTGGAAGAGTGGGCCGCGGCGCGCGGCCTGGACAGCATCTACGGCCCCAAAGGGATGATGGGCGCCTTTGCTGGCGGTGTGCTGGTGGAAGGCTATCAATATCGTGCCGCCCTGGATGTCCCCTACAATTACCCTTATTACGATGAATACCTGCAAGCGCTGGGCTATGCCCCATACCGGGATACCCTCTCCGGATTCATCCACCGCAAAGCAGAGAACAACGTCCCGGAGCGCGTGATGCGGATTGCAGAACGCATGGCCGAACGCGGCGGGTTTTATGCCCGGCATTTCGAGACCAAAGCAGAACTGCGCGCCATCGTCCCGCAGATTGCTGACCTGCACCGCCGCGGTTTTGTCGAGATCCCCGGCTACTACCCGATCACCGATGCGGAATTCGACTGGATTGCCGAAGAGCTGATCCAGATTGCCGACCCGCAGTACATCACCCTGGTAATGAAGGGAGACGAGATTGTCGGGTTCGTGTTTGCCTACCCGGACATCTCAGGCGGATTACAAAAAGCCAACGGCAGCTTGTTCCCGTTTGGCTGGTGGCATATCCTCCAGGCGCGCAAAAAGACCGACTGGGTCATCCTAAACGGGGTGGGTATCCTCCCGGAATACCAGGGGCGCGGCGCAAACGCAGTCATGTATACGGAACTTGCTCGCACGATCACGGCTTCCCAATTCTGGCATGCAGACCTGGTTCAGGTGGGCACGGAAAATACCCGCTCGATGAACGACCAACTGGCGTTTGGCATCACCTGGACGAAAACCCACCGCGTCTACCATAAAAAACTCTAATCCCCCCGGAGCATCATTTTGAACATCGGCATTATCCTTGGCATTATTACCTATCTCCTTTGGGGTATATTTCCCATTTATTGGAAGGCTCTTAAACACGTTCCCGCTGACCAGATCCTGGCACACCGGATCATCTGGTCATTGGTCATCATGTTGTTGGTGACAATCATCCGCAAGCAAGGGAAAATATTCTGGAGAAAAGTCACAAACTTAAAGGTGATTGGAATTTTTCTGTTAGCATCTGCCTTGATCGCCACCAACTGGATGATCTATATCTGGGCTGTCAATTCCGGTTACATCATAGAGAGCAGTTTGGGATACTTTATCAACCCATTGGTCAATGTGCTGCTTGGTGTTTTCTTTCTTAAAGAAACCATGCGTCCCTGGCAATGGGTGCCGATCGGGCTGGCTGCCGTTGGGGTGATTTATTTAACCGTCTCCTATGGTTCCTTGCCATGGATATCACTGGCGTTGGCATTTTCCTTTGGCTTCTACGGACTGGTGAAAAAAACAACCACGCTCCTGCCAACCGAGAGCCTGACCATGGAAACCGGTATTATGTTCATTCCAGCACTCATCTGGGTATGGATCGCCAATCATAATCAGACTGGGGTGTTCCTGCACACCGATTTGCGCACCAACCTGCTGCTGGTAGGTGCAGGAATCGCTACAGTGGTGCCTTTGCTCACATTTGCTGCCGCCCTCAAGCATATCCCCCTTTCGCTGATCGGTATTTTGCAGTATATTGCCCCCACGCTCCAGTTCCTGATCGGGGTACTGGTGTATGATGAGCCGTTTACTTCTTCCCAACTGGTCGGATTTTCGATCATTTGGGCCGCGTTGATCCTGTTCTCCTCCGAAAGCTGGTATCATTCCAGGAAGAGTCGCGCACTTGCGGCTTCGAGATAATTACTGATATTTTTAGAGGTACTATGCCAATCCTTACACCCACCGAAATCAATCTCACTGTAGACGATGTCCTGCGTGGCCAGGGAGCCAAACCAGAGCTCATCCGGCAGCGCAACCCGAAATTTGCCCGTATTGCCGAAG
>QKGK01000524.1 GCA_003250455.1 Chloroflexota bacterium
CTGGACGGCAACCGGCTTGAAATGCTCAATGCAGATGGCGAGGTTATCCTGGTCTTTGCATTGGATCAAGCTGCAGTTGATGTAGACCTCACAAGCCTGGCAGGCAGCGAATGGCGGGTGCGGACGGTTGACAATGAAGGTTTGATCCCCCGCAGCGAGATCACCCTGCGCTTTTTAGGTTCGGACATGGTAAACGGATTCGGCGGCTGCCGCGGCTATGAAGCGACCTACATGCAGACAGATGCGGGCATCCGATTTACTTCCATCTCGATGAATGAAGAAGTCTGCAATGATGATGCCCGGCTGCTCCAGGAGCAGGATTTCACCGACTATCTTTCCAACGCCGAGCATTTGGAAATGATTGATGGGTTGCTGGTTTTGCGGACTGTGCAAGGGGTTGAGGTGGTGTTTGGGCAGGTGGGGGATTAATATTTTTTTTAAAATATATTTCAACTTAGACATTTTAAATTTCTGCCGGTTTCATTGATCAATGTGAACGTTAGAAAAAGCATGTAATTGCAGGGGTATGCATACCCCTGCACCCCACCTGGGGAGGGAGGCCTCCCCAGACCCCTGCCAAAAACGGCGAAGTGCGCTTTGCAAAGGAACCTCGAGTGTTCCTCTCAAGGGGAGATGCAAGAAGTGGGGCCATGGGCTTAAAACCTTGAAAGCGCTATCAGGAAGGGACAAAGGCAACCTCCATTCTCAATGAACCCAAAAAAATTTCCCTCCAATGTCATGCCCGCGCAGGCGGGCATCCACAAAACAGGTTTGATAAATTGATTATCCATCAGTATCTGGTGAGATATAGCAAAAATGATCCTATAAATTTACGCCTTTAGCTATATCTATCACCCATGTAATGTTGACATCCTCTGTTGTTCCCCTCTACAATGGGGCATGATCAATTTCAAAAAAATCTCCCTTGTATTTGTCTTACTGCTGGCAGCCTGCTCCCAGGCAGAAGAGCCAGCCTCCCCCACCGCAACCAGCCGTCCAATACCCACCCTCCCTCCCGGCGAAGCCGAATGGTGGCAGCCAGGCGTGGATACCAGCTTCCATATCCAGTATGAAGGCGAAATCGATCTCTCCCTGGGGGTGGATGTTTACAACCTGGACCTGTTTGAGACCACAGCAGCGATGATTGCCAGCCTGCACGATCGCGGCGTGCGGGTGGTGTGCTACTTCAGCGCCGGGTCTTTCGAGGACTGGCGGCCCGACGTGGATTCCTTCCCGGAGGCGGTCATCGGAGAACCGCTGGAAGGCTGGGAAGGCGAAGCCTGGCTGGATATCCGCGAGAACGAAGCGCTGGCGCCGGTGATGACTGCCCGGCTGGACCTGGCCGCCCAAAAAGGGTGTGACGGTGTTGACCCCGACAACGTAAACGCCTATACGCAGGAATCCGGGTTCGCGCTGACTGCCGCAGACCAGATGGCGTATAACCGCTGGCTGGCGGAAGAGGCCCACAGCCGCGGCCTGGCAGTAGGTCTGAAGAATGACCTGGAGCAGATATCCGATCTGGTGGACGCGTTTGACTTTGCCGTCAACGAGGAGTGTTTTGCATACGATGAATGCGACCTGCTACTGCCCTTTATCCAGCAGGGCAAGCCGGTCTTTGGCATCGAGTATGAGGGCAGACCAGCCAAATTCTGCCCGCAGGCGAATACGTTGGGGTTCCAGACGGTCTATAAAAATCTGGATTTGGACGAATTCCAGAAGCCCTGCTGGGAAGAACAATAGTGTAAGTCCAGTCCAGGGCGTTTTTTTTGTGGATGCCCGCCTCCGCGGGCATGATATGAGAAGGCCAATTTTCCTTGTTTGCAGGCCGATAGATTAACCATGATCGTCTTTACCCCCTAAAATTTCCACCTCCCAAAATTCCAGAACCGGTAAAATTGCCGGTTCTTTTGGTATACTCGACAGCAGACAAACCTGAAGGGAAAACCCATGAAAAAAGCGTTCTTGATCCTGATGTCTCTTTTGGCGAGCTTGCTGCTGCTGACCGCCTGCTCCCCCACCCCTGAACCCACCGTCACACCCACCAGCAGCGCTCCCGTCGTCACCGCCGGCGGCGATCACCTGCTGATCAGCGAGGTGATGGCCGGGGCCGAAGGCAACAATACCTACGATTTTATTGAGCTGTATAACCCTACGCTCTCCCCCATCGACCTCAAAGGGTATGCGCTCTGGCATGTGCTCAACACCGGCGAAGAAGAAGTCCTGGTGTATGTTTGGGAGGAAAGCTCCCTGGTCCCCCCACAGGGACACTACCTGCTCGGTCAGGAAACCCAGGACTATGGCCTGGTCAGTGATGCGCTCTTTACCCATCCGCTGGTGCCCAGCCGCGGCGGGCTGATCCTGCGGGATGCAGATCGGGAAACGGTGGACAGCCTGGGCTGGGGCAATGCGCCGGAAGAAACCGTGGAAGGCCGGGCCGCTCCAGCCATGGAGAACGGCGTCTCGCTGGAGCGCATTCCCGGCGGTTCGAATGGCAACAGCACCGATACGGATAACAACGCCGCGGACTTCGTCCTCAACCCCTCCCCCGAACCGCAGAACACCGGCAGCTCGGTGACGCCTGCGCTGGGTGGGAAACTGAACTTCAACGTGATCCCTCCGGAGACCGTCCCGCCGGGCGAGACCTTCGAGATCACCCTGCAGCTTGAAAACTATACCGGGGAAACCCTGGATGCGCTCAATGCAGTTGTAATCCTGCCGGACAACCTGACCATCGATGCCGTGGGAGAAAACCTCTCGCTGGATGGACAAACCGTTACCTGGCAGCTTGCCAGCCTGGAAAATGGCGCCAGCGCCAGTGCCGCTGTCACGGCCACCGCCCCGTGGACTTACCTGACGCTCAACACCCACAGCTATTACGCTGAAGCCGCCAACTGGCCGCTGGCCGTGTTCGGCCCGCGGGTGGTCACGGAAGTGACCGGCGGATCGATTCCGATCGCCACTGCCCGGGAACTGGTCGGGCAGGAAGTGGTCATTGAGGGCATCGCTACCATGTACGTGGGCGGCTATTATGCCGGCAGCGGGGCCAAGTTCTACATGGCCGATGAGACCGGCGGGGCGCAGATCTACGTGGCCGGGGCCGGCAGCACACTGGATGTGCAGATCGGCGACCACGTGCGCGTCCAGGGGGTGGTGACCGTTTACCGTGACTCGATCGAGATCATCCCCAATTCAGAGGCCAAGGTCGAGATCCTCGGGCATGATGCCGGGGACGTTGCACCGCTTCCGGTCAGCGTGGGGGAAGCAGCCAACAACAAGACTACCCTCCCCGGCACACTGGTGCAGGTGGAAGGCAACCTGGGCCGGGTGGAAGAATTCTCTTACAGCTACGAACTGGATGTAGTGGACGAAGCAGGCCAGCTGCTGACCGTGTACGTGGATAAAGAGACCGGTATGACCATCGAGACGGTTGAGCCCGGCCAGCGTTACAAGATCAACGGGATCATGGAAATGCTGGACGGCAGCCTGAAACTGTACCCGCGCGTGCAGGCAGATCTGCAGCAGGTCTACCCCGAAACCCTGATGATCTCAGCCGAATCTGCTGTCTCGGTGGAAGCCGGGGAGACCTTCGAAATCCTGCTGCACGTATTCAACTATACCAAAGCGCCAGTGGAGAACGTGTCCGTGAGCCTCCCAATCCCAGACGGGCTGGAGGTGCTCGAGATCGGGCAGGATGGCGTATTGGAAGACGACGCGATCACCTGGACGATCCCACAGATTGCCGGGGATGGCGCATCCGAAAACGTCTCCCTGCAAGCCAGCGTGGCCGCCGGGGTAGATTATGTCACCCTGGCAGGCTACCAGGCCAGCGCGGACGGGTTTGCAGACCCGATCCCAGGTGAGACGACCTACACCTTTGCCGGCGGCAGTGTGCCTGTCTGGGCGATCCAGGGCAGCGGGACGCACTCGCCGTATGTCAACACGTACGTGGAAACCGAGGGCGTGGTCACCGGTGTGTTCCCGGAACTGGATGGTTTCTGGATCCAGGACCGCACGGACGATGGCGACCCGGCGACCTCTCCGGGGCTGTTCATCTATACCGAGCTGTTCGACGCCGAGGTAACATCCGGCGATCTGGTTTCTGTTAAAGGTGTGGTGAAGGAATATTACCAGCAGACCGAGCTGGCCCTGGGTTCGCCCGTCAACCTGGAAGTGCTCCAGTCGGGCGTGCCGTTACCTGCACCGGTGGCGCTTGACCCGCCCGCTGATGAAGCGGCATCGCTGGCTTACTTTGAATCGCTGGAAGGCGCACTGGTGACCGTCAACCAGGATGCGATAGTGGTCGATTCGACCGACCGCTACGGCGAATATGCCTTTGTGCTTGCCAGCGAGGGACGTGTGCGGCTCTTCCAGGGGGAGGCAAACGGGATCATTATGATGGCGGACGATGGCAGTTCGGCAACACATGAAGACCAGTCCACCCTGGGGTACGTGGTCACCACCGGCGACACCATCCGCAGCCTGACCGGGCCGCTGGCCTACACCTTCAGCAATTACAAGATCGAACCGCTGGCTGAACCCACGGTGATCCCCGGCGGACGCAGCTACGAACCGCTCCCAGCCCTGGAAGCCGGGCAGTTCAGCCTGATGACCTGGAACGTGGAGAACCTGTTCGACTTTGTCGATCCGCACCCCTCCAGCCCGCCGCTGCCGACCGTTTCGGAATACAAGCAGCAGATTGCCAAGGTGGCGGCCACCATCGTGGCGGTCAGCGCGCCGACGGTGATCGGCTTGCAGGAAGTGGAGAACATCGGCGTACTGGAAGACATTGCCGAACACGAACTGGTTGCCAGTTATGGCTACATCCCGGTGCTGATCGAAGGCACGGACAGCCGCGGCATCGACGTGGGCTACCTGGTGCGCGGCGATATGGCCGAAGTGCTGGGGGTGGAGCAGTACCCGGCTCCGGAAGGCATCACCAGCCGTCCTCCGCTGCTGGTCAAGGTGCAGATCGAGGGGTCGGATACGGTGGTGTACGTGCTCAACAACCACTTTACCAGCATGAGCGGCGGCGAAGCCGCCACCGAGCCGCGGCGCAACGCCCAGGCCGCCTGGAATGTGGAAGTGATGGACGAACTGCTGTCCGCTGACCCGGGTGAAAACCTGGCAGTGATCGGCGACCTGAACTCGTACTACAACTCCCTGCCGATCCAGACCCTGCGCGATGGCGGATTGGTGCATGCCTTCGACCGGCTGCCCGCCGGGGAACGCTACACTTACATCTACGAGGGCGTTTCGCAGACGCTGGACCATATCCTGATGACCCCGGCACTGGACAGCCTGGTGAGCCAGGTGACCGTCCTGCACGTCAATGCCGACTTCCCGATCAGCGCGGCGGACGATGTCTCCCCGCTGCATAAATCCGATCACGACCCGGTGATCGTGGTCTTTTCAGCACCCTAACCTTCGGAAGAGAATCCTTTGATATTCGGTAGAGGCGCACAGCTGTGTGTGGCGGCGCACGGCGGTGCGCCGCTAACATTGGCACTTCACTTATCAATTTCAGCGAACAAATTTGGATTGGGTGCCATGTTTGGGGTTGGTCGGTGGATCCTTCGCTAAACGATGCTTTTCATCGTCGCTCAGGGTGACACAGCACCAGCATCTGTGTTTATCTGTGCAAATCCGTGGTTCCATTAAATATATTTTCCCAGCGACAAAATTTCGCAATCTACCCGGTTGACAGTGGTATACTCTAGTATTGAGCACAAAACAGAATTTGCGTGTTTTGCACCCGGAAATTACCTTCAAGGAAGCCGATATGGAAGAAAAAATCACCCGAGAAGTTTTTGACAAAATTGTGGAGCTGGCAGCCCTGGAGCTGGAGGAGGAAGAGGCGGAGTATATTCGCCAACAGTTGAATGGTCAACTGGCCGCTGTTGCCGAACTGGAAGCCGTTCCGCTGGAAGAGAACACCCCTCCTGCGGCGCATGGCGTTCCCTATACCGAGCAAATCAGTGCCGAAGCGCGCGCCGACGTCCACAATCCCTTTAAACAGACCGGGGACATCCTCAACACCGCCCCAGAGGTGGACGAGCGCTATTTTGTCACGCCAGATATTCCCCACGAGGATTTAGGGTAAACCATATGGAACTTTGTGACCTTTCAGCATACGAATTAGCGGCGTTGATCCGCAAACGGGAAGTCTCCGCGGTGGAGGCCCTCGAATCCACCCTGAAACGCATCGAGCAGGTGGAAGGACGTAACGGCTCGTTGGATGCCGGTGCGATCACCCCGGAAGACGAAAAGAAGGTGCATGCCTTCATCACCCAGACGGAAGAGATCGCCCGTGCCCAGGCCGAAGCCGTGGACCAAAAGATCGCCGCAGGCGAGATCCCCGGCCCGCTGGCAGGCGTGCCTTACACCGTCAAGGATATCTTCAACGTCAAGGGGACATTGTCCACCGCCGGGTCCAAAATTTTGAACAACTATACCGCCCCCTACACCGCCACCCCGGTAGAACGGATGCAAAAAGCCGGTGCGGTGATGGTCGGGAAAGTCAACCTGGACGAGTTCACCCACGGTTCCTCCTCGGAGTCGTCGGCCTACCAGCCCGCCCCGCGCAACCCGTGGGACCCGAGCAAAGTACCGGGTGGTTCTTCCGGCGGGAGCACCGCCGCCGTGGCTGCCGGGATGGGGCAAATCTCCCTGGGGACGGATACCGGCGGCTCGATCCGCCAGCCCGCCGCCTTCTGCGGTGTGGTCGGGCTCAAGCCGACCTATGGACGCGTCTCCCGCTATGGGCTGATCGCCTTCGGCTCCTCGCTGGACTGTCCCGGCCCGGTGACCCGAAACGTGACGGACGCCGCCCTGGCGCTGAACGCCATCGCCGGGCGCGACCCGCGCGACAGCACCGCTGTGACCGTGCCGGTGCCGGATTACACCGCCACACTGGAAGCAGGCGTGAAGGGCCTGCGCATCGGCCTCAGCCCGGACTTTTTCAAGATCCAGTATTTTGACCACGAGACCGGCGAAATGAAGGAAGAGCCGATCTCGGATGAGATCAAACGGGGCGTGGAAGAAGCCGCTGACCGGCTTTCCGAGATGGGCGCACGCATCGTGGAAAATGTGCCCATGCCGCACACCAAATACGGCATCCCGACCTATTTTGTCATCTCGCGGGTGGAGGTTGCCTCCAACCTGCACCGCTTTGACGGCGTGAAATATGGACACCGCACCGAAGTGCCGGTGGACGACCTACGGGAGATGTACCGCCGCACACGTGCCGAAGGCTTTGGCGCACAACCCAAGCTGCGCATCCTAATGGGCATGTACGTGAGTGCTGCTCAATACAGCGAACAGTATTACCAGCGGGCCTTGAAAGTCCGCTCGCTGATCCGCAGCGACTTCGACGCCATCTACGACCCGGACGGCGACTACCGCCTGGACGCACTGCTGACCCCCGCTACCCCCACCCCGGCATTTGGCTTTGGGGATGTGTACGGCGACACCGTGCTGATGCAGTATGCCGACCAGTTCACCGTGACCGCCAACCATGCCGGGGTGCCTGGCCTATCGCTGATGGGCGGGCTGAGCAAGGACCGTCTGCCCCTGGGACTGCAATTGCTGGGGCGGGACTACGACGAAGCCACCCTGCTGCGCATCGGGCGCGCCTTTGAGATTGCCACCGAAGACGCGGCCTGGCGCAAAGAAAAACCAGCCGTTTTACAGGGTTTATAGGTGGAGGAACGAACCATGACCGAATATGAAGCCGTCATCGGATTAGAGACACACATCCAACTGAACACCACCACCAAGATCTTCTGCGGATGCAAAGCCGACAGCTGGGGCGACCCGCCCAACACCAATATCTGCCCGGTGTGCAGCGGCCTGCCCGGTGTGCTGCCGGTGCTCAACCGCCACGTTGTGGAAAAAGCAGTACTGCTGGCTACGGCGATGAACGCCGGGGTGCAGGCTGAATCGTACTTCGACCGCAAGAACTACTTC
>QKGK01000523.1 GCA_003250455.1 Chloroflexota bacterium
CAGCTTTCCGAGTTCGCGGTCACCGACCTGACCCTCTTCGACGTGCTCAACCTCGCCCCGCAAATCGCCGACCTGGGTTCAGCCAATATCCGCAGCTATTACATCGACCAGCGCATCCTCACCCGCTGGTACAGCCCCAAAGGCCAGGTGATGTTTGTCCCCGATCTGCCTGCCATGTATGCCGTCGTAGACGAAGCCCTCTCACCTCCCAAGGAAATAGAGTACGAACGCAAGGAAGTAACTGTAGAAGTCTGGAATGGGACGACAACCGGAGGCCTGGATATCCTTGCCGAGGAGCGCCTGAACTATGGCGGCTATATCTCGCATACCGGTACGGCGGACAAGACCGATTACCCCCAGACCCTGCTCTATGACTTTACCGAAAGCGGAGACCCGGAAGTTGCCCAGGAACTGCGCGACCTGTTCGGGATCAGTCCGGAAGCCTTTGCCGCAGTCCCTGCCGAAGACGCTCCATACGACTTCCTGCTCATCCTGGGAACCAATTTCGACCCCTGCTTCGACCCCAAACAGATTGAACGTTAATCCTAAAATTTGCATGGAAATTTTTGCTTGCCAAATCAATTGCATGCAGGTATAGTTATTTCATATTGACTATACGAAAGAAACGAGGTGGACCGAATGTCTGCTGATAACCAACCTGCTACCTTGATCAATGGGCAAACCCATCTGACCCTGGCAATTCAACGCTGGGAAATGTACCTGGAAGACCAGGGGAATTCCATCCACACGATCAAAGCCTTCATTGGCGACCTGAACCTTCTGGCGTCTTACCTTCCCCCAGACCAGAAACTGGGCACCATCACTACCCGGGAGTTGAACAATTTCCTGGAGTGGATGGTAAACAAACGCGGAGTGCCCTGCAGCCCGAAAACGCTTTCCCGGCGGATCACCTCGCTGAAGGCATTTTTCCGCTGGCTGGCGCAGTACGGTGCGATTTTGGTCGACCCGGCTGAAAAGGTCGTGCAAAAGTCCGTGCGCAGCCCGCTGCCGGCGGTGATGAACCCGGAAGAGATGCAGGCCGCCCTGGAAGCAGCCGACCGGCACCGCCATGCAGAAAAAGCCGACGCCCGCTACTATGTGCTGTTAAAACTGTTGTTGGATACCGGCATTAAAAAGGGAGAGCTGCTCACCCTCACGACCAACCACATCGACCGGGATACCCCAAGTGGCCCAATCCTGTTTGTGCGCTACGCCAACCCCAAATACCGTTATAAAGAACGTAAAATCGACCTGACAGAGGCCTGGCTGGACGCCTTCGAAGAATATGATGCCCAGTATGACCTGAGTGAAAAGCTGTTCCCCTGGTCGCCGCGCCGCCTGGAATATCTGCTGGAAGATATCGGCAAGGAGATCGGCCTGGCCGACCAGCTTTCCTTCCTGATGTGCCGCTGGACCTGCGCCCTCACCGACCTGACCAATGGTGTTGAACCCAACAAGATCCGGCAAAAGCTGGGGGTCTCCGAGATCCAATGGCGGGAGCTAAAGCAAAAACTTGGTCGCCTGGCTCGTATGGAAGAATATGAAGACGAAAACCGCGAATTGGACGATATGGTCTCCGAAGAAGAGGAATAAGCAGCCGAGAGATTAGTGGGTCAATCAACCAACCTGTAATCTTTTCCCTCGAATCATGATATGCAAAAGCGGCGGTCAATTGACCGCCGCCTGTTTTATTTTTCCGAATTTCTCTTACGGATATTCCACCCGCAGGTTACCGGATCCGATATCGAATCTGATCAATACCTGCTGCTCAGCCTGCTCGAACCCAGGTGTCTGCCAAACTCCCTTTGCCCCTGAAAATTCTCCGCCACCAGATACCAGTTCAAATTCATCCGGCAGCCGCACGCTCCCTGAGCCGGTGCTGCCATCAAGCTGGATAGCCACCCCTTCTGGGATGACGACCGTAATATCTCCTGACCCGCTGCCCAGGATAACTTCACCAGCAGTATCTTCGGCCAGGGTCAACATGATTCTCCCTGATCCGACCTCGGCTTTCATGTCCAATATGGAACCCTCAGCTGTATATATTGTGATCCCACCAGACCCTGATCCCAATTTCACCGGGTATTCGCCAGCGGGCAGGCTGATTTCAAACCGTCCAGAACCGCCATCCGCTTCCAGTTTTTCCAGGGTCAGATCCTGCAGAAAGAGTTCTCCATTGCCAGCGCCGATATTAACCTTCAGCGCAATGGGAATATCCGCCGCCAGACCTACATCGGCAGTTACCTGAGAATCCTGGTTGAACAGGTCGGTGAGCTGGGGGACGCCGATCTGATCCAGTTCCAGGCGGATGGCCCGGCTGTTGATGCCGGTCGCCCGGTAGGTGGATTCCTCATTATGCGTGACATCGGCCTCAAACAGATTATTGGGTTCTGCCAAAACATCTACGGTTATATTTCCCCGGTCAAAGTCCAGGGTCACAGCGGCGCTGTCTGCCCCGTCCACCGGTTCGGTGAATGTTTCCGTGATCATTTCCGGGGTGGGAAGCTGATCCATAATTATAGGGGAAAAATACACGAATCCCACCACAGCCAGCCCTAACGCTGCAGTGAGAAGCGCTGCCAACCAGCGGGTTCGGCGTCCAAAGAGCATATTCACGCCAATGACCACCAGGAATACCGGCCACAGCCGCCATAGGATGCTGAAATCCAAAGGATCGATCACACCGGTGTTTGAGAGGAACAGCAAAGAGCCGCCACCGATAAAGATCACCGGCCAAAATAAATTGGGTATATTGCGTTGCTCGTTCATAAAAACCTTCTTCCTTTCCATCTGCCTGGAAAAGTGTTTTGAATTAATTCATCAGTCAATTAATAATACGCAGGATGAAGGAAAGGGTTGCAACCCCCATACCTAACTAATAATTATTCGAGAGTAAAGGAGCGCCAACCTACAGGCGGCTGTCCCAAAGCGGTTCCTCGATCCCTTTTGCTTTGTTTTCGTAACGCCCCATCACAAAGAGCAAATCCGACAACCGGTTTAGATAAGCCAGGTTATAGGCATTGACCTGCTGCTCCCGCGCCAGTGATACCGCCACCCGCTCTGCACGGCGACAAATTGCCCGCGCCACCTGCAGGGCAGCAGCCCCCTGCCCCCCGCCCGGAAGGATGAAATTCTTTAACGGGCCAACCTCTTCGTTGAGCTCATCAATCCATAGTTCAAGCCCGTCAACATGACGCTGTTCAATCCGTGGGACTTCCACCTGGCGCTCATCATCCCGGGGAAAAGCAAGGTCAGAACCAAGATGGAAAAGTTCGTTTTGGATGGTCTTCAGTGGGCCGACCAGTTTCTCATCCAGGCCATGAGCCAGCGCAAGCCCCAACATGGAATTGAGTTCATCAATGGTGCCGTAAGTTTCCACCCGCAGGTCATCTTTTGGCACCCGGCGGGTGGTTCCCAGGGCAGTGGTCCCATCGTCGCCGGTACGTGTGTAAATTTTTGTAATTCTTGGCATACTGGTATTCTATCGGAATGTGGTTTTTCCGGCTAGGTTTTCCGCAGATCATGTCAGTGATTTTTCAAATTCAGAGATTACCACAGTCGCTGCGCTCCCTCGCAATGACGAAAGGTATTTGTCATTGCAAGCATGAAAAAGGTTTGCTTTTGTTTGGCGAAGCAATCTCAAAGATTTCGAACCAATAAAATCAAGCGATTTTTAATATCCTGCCCCCTGATACCACCCCTAAAACTCTGATTTTGCTTCCCATTCACGGGAAGGGAAACCGGGGGCTTCCGGCAGCCGTAAGCGGATGGCATGCAGCAGCAAGCGGGGATGGGTTCTGCCCCCGTAAAGGCGATCCCCGACGATCGGTGAACCAACATGCGCCAGCTGCACCCGGAGCTGGTGCGTCCGACCGGTTTCCGGCCACAGGCGCAACGCAACCCCCAAGGGTACTTCTCCAACCATCTCGTAGCGGGTTTGGGCATATTTCCCGCCCCGCTCCACTACCTGCATCATATCCCGCCGCTGCGGATGCTGTGCCAGGTAATCCCGCAGTACGCCGCTGACGGCCAAATCTTTCGGATCATCCACCACAGCCAGATATTCCTTTACCAGCTGACGTTTTTTAAACGCTGAATCCAGATAGGCGTTTACCGGGCCGGGGCGGGTCAAGAGGGTCAATCCGGACGTATCCCTGTCCAGCCGATGGAAAATGCGCACATCCTTGCCAAATTCCGCCTGTGCCAGCGATAGGAGGTTATCCTCTCCCCCGGCCCGGGTTGCCTGCGAGAGCAGCCCGGCAGGCTTGGAGACTACGATCAGGTCCCCCTCATCTGCGATCAACCACTTGCGGTCAAAGCGTTCTGGCTTGGCAGGCTTATTGTCCGGAGGCTGGCTGATTTGCACCCGGTCCCCGGCAGCTAGTTTCCAGGAACCCAGCCAAACGGTCTTGCCGTTAACCTGCACCTGACGGTTTTGCAGCAATGTGGAAACTGCCTGCCGTCCCCAGGTTGGATAGCGCTCCCGCAGGGTTTTGTCCAGTCGGCTTTGATGCTCCTTTTGGCTGACGATGAAAGTTACAGAGGAATTCTTATTTGCCATGCTGGAATTATTTGGTCGGCGTTGGGGTTGAGGTGGGTAAATAAGGCACCTGGAAAGGCACTTCTGTCAGCGGTTCGGCCACCCGCTCCATGATGACCTCCAATACCATGTGCGCCCCTTGCGGCGGTGCGCTCCCCCAGCAGTACACCCGGAAAGGGTGCTGATCTGGAAAGAGTCGGTCACACGAATAAACTTCCTCTCCAACCCGAATTACGACATCTTCACCGGCATCTTTCGGCCAGCCATCCAGCGAAATCTGGAAATATTGCGGGTCTTCCAAAAAGGTTACCGCGTTAAGCCGCACCTGGGTAAAATCCGGCAGATCTTGCGGCGTTTCAATTACTGCATCAGCAGTATCTGTTGGCGAACCAGTTGCGGTTGGGGTTGGCTGGAACTGTTCACGGAGAGTAGGTGTTGGAGGGGGCGTATTGGTTGGCGGCGGGGTTGGCGTAGCAGTCGGCGGCGGCGGTTCTTTTTGCTTGCAGGCCGAGAGCCAAAGCAACATCAAGGCCAGCAGAATTGTTCCAGTTTTACCCATTGTCATGGCCTGCACTACTCCAGCGCCCCGTGATCGAGAAGGCAATCTTCCGCCCGGCGCTTTTTTCCACCGTGACCAGTTCTCCCAAGGTAAGCTGCCCCTGCTTCCTGCCGACCAATTTCTCCAGCCCAGGTCGAAGAATTTCAGGCGGACTTTCCAGCGCGTAGGCGGTGGCAACCACAAATACCGGGGCATCGCTCAGGCATTGGCGCAAAATCCCGCATAAATGATCAAAATGTTCAAAGAACTCCCAACGCTCCTTCTTTGGCCCCAGGCCAAATTTTGGCGGATCGAAAATAATGCCATCATAGCGGTTCCCCCGGCGCACTTCCCGTTCTGCAAATTTGACCGCATCTTCCACAATCCAACGGATCGGATGGTCGTCCAGGCCGTTCAGCGCCTGGTTTTCCTGCCCCAGGCGGATTGCCCTTCGGGAGGAATCGATATGGGTGACTGCCGCCCCTGCGGAAGCGGCTGCCAGGCTGGCAAGGCCGGTGTAACCGAATAAATTGAGCACATTGAGGGGCCGCCCGGCACTTTGCACCTGCCTGGTAATCCAGTCCCAATGGGTCGCATTTTCCGGGAAAACCCCCACCTGGCGTGAATCTTCCAGGGCGATCCACATGCGTAAATCCCCATACCTGATCTGCCAGCGGGAGGGGATATGCCGGCGCAAGGTCCACGATCCGCCACCGCCTTTGTTTGCTTCGACAAATTCCGCGTCCGCCTGGTCCCACAAGCCGGGGGATGCAGGCTTCCATACGGCGCGCGGCTCCGGGCGGACGAGCGTATAGTCGCCAAATCGCTCCAGTTTCCGGCCTTTGCCGCTGTCCAGTAATTGATAAGATTGCCAATCTGAGATCATTTCCATCGTTATTTTCATTTTACCCGAAACTTATTCGAATCCCTTCCGTTTGATAGCTTCCAATCCAAAGGGTCCTCATGTATAATCGCACCTTGTGTGTCCATTCCAATACATCGAGGTTTCATCATGCACAATTTGGTTATTCTTGGTTTTGGCGGCTTTTTCGGCGCCATCTCCCGCTATTTGCTCAGCGATTATGTACAAAATCTTCTAAAAGACACTGCTTTCCCCTACGGGACACTGGCCGTCAACATCATCGGCTGCTTTGTCCTGGGCCTGCTAAACCAATTAGCCATTTCCCGCGGATTATTGGACGACCAGACCCGCCTGTTCCTGATGGTTGGCTTTGTTGGGGCCTTTACAACCTTTTCCACCTTCAGCGTTGAGTCTGCCAGCCTGTTCCAAAATGGGCAGCATACCGCTGGCTTGCTGAATATCTTCAGCAGCAACCTGTTGGGGATCGCTTTTGTTTTTGTCGGGCAGATAATTGCCGCTCAGGTTTGGAACTAGCCATTGCTTTTATTTCATTACCAGGGTTACCGGGCAGTGGTCCGACCCCAGGATCTCATCATGGGTGACCACATCCTCCACCTGCCCAACCAACCCTTCTGACACCATGAAGTAATCCAATCGCCAGCCCACGTTCCGGGAGCGGGCGTTGGAAACATACGTCCACCAGGTATACTGCTCCCGCTCCGGGTAAAGCTGGCGAAACACATCCACAAAGCCATGTTCCAGGTATTTACTGATCCAGGCGCGTTCTTCCGGCAGAAAGCCGGTCGTCTTCTGGTTGCTTTTAGGGTTCTTCAGGTCAATTTCCTGGTGGGAGGTGTTCACATCTCCACAAATAATAATCTTTTCTCCCCGGGCATGCATTTCATCGCATAGGTCGAGAAGAGCGGCGTAAAAGTCCAGCTTGTAGGGCACGCGTTTATGATCCCTTCCACCATTGGGGAAATAAATATTGAACAGGGTAAAGTCTTCAAAATGGGTCTGGATCACCCGGCCTTCATTATCAAACCGGTCAACCCCCAGCCCCAATGTTGAGGTATGAGCCGCCCCCTTGACCAGCGTCAGCACCCCGCTGTAGCCTGGGCGTTCGGCTGGATTCCACACGGCCTGGTAGGGCTCAAAAAGGGCACGTTGCTCCTCGGTCAATTGGTCGGGCCGGGATTTGATTTCCTGAAAACAGACCACATCCGGGTCGAAAGTTTTCACCCAATCCCAGCTATCTTTGCGCAGCAGCGCCCGCAGTCCGTTCACGTTCCAGGTGGTAATCCGCATCATCATCCTTTCAGTTCGCTTTGTCCTGCAGTAATTCTACCAGCAGCGGGATAGCCGCCCGCACTGCATTGCCACGGTGGCTGACGGCATTCTTTTCTTCATCGGTCAGCTGCGCCATTGTACGGCTCATGGTTGGGATATAAAAAATGGGGTCATAGCCAAAGCCGTTAGTGCCGCGGTCCTCCACAATGATCTCGCCTTCGCATTTCCCATCCACGGTTTGCACCTCCCCTTCCGGCGTGCAAAGGGCCACACAAGCGCGGAAACGGGCCGTCCACGGCTGGGGGTAACCCTGCAAATTGGCCACCATCAAAGCCCGCCGGTCGGCATCTGTAGCATCCGGGTCTGGAGAATACCGCTTGGAATGGATCCCCGGAGCGCCATCCAGGGCGTCCACCTCCAGCCCGCTGTCATCCGCCAGGGTGAGCACGCCGGACTCCCGGGCAAAGGCCTGGGCTTTCAGGACTGCATTTTCTTTGTATGTGCTTCCTGTTTCTGCCACGTCTAAGTCAATCCCCAGGTCTTTTGGGGTCAATAATCGGACATTTATCAATTCTTGCAGCAATTGCTGCAATTCCAACAGCTTGCCGGGGTTGTTGGTTGCAAGCAAAATTGCACCTTTCAATTTTGTAAGCATTAATAATCCTTTCACGAAAAATATCTATCCGCAGCGCCTAAAACGCTACATACAGGTCATCACACATCAACACCCTTATA
>QKGK01000317.1 GCA_003250455.1 Chloroflexota bacterium
AACTTGCTGAAGTATAAGAAGCAAGAAAACTTTCAAAATGTAATTGAAGTTCTACTCCCTCGCTCCCGCTTCATATAGGTGGTCGATACAATACACGACACCTTTGACCCGGTGCTTTCCACAATCTTCCCAGATACACATCTCATCCGTGGTGCCGCCGCGGGATGCCAACAGCAGTTCTTTTTGCTCCTCTACCGGGATGATCGTTGGCCACGCCTCCCGGCTCCCCAGCCGCATTGCAAACCGCACGCGGTATTTGTCCCAGGCGTCAATTGCCCAAAGGGTGCCGCATTCGGGGCATTCATACAGGTTTACCCAGTCCTTGCCATCGAGCAGCTTTAGACTCCCTTCAAATCCTTCAGGACCTTCTGAGAGATAAAAGATTTCTGGCAAGCTGGCGCATTCACATTTCATACGGACCGTTCCTCGCAAAAATGACCACTTTATGCGGCTGCCCCGGCGGCGATCTCCTCATCCCCCTGGTAGGCGGCGATCTGCGGCCAGATTTTGGCTGCCACACCCACACCGATCACGCAGGCGATCCCGCCGCTGATGGCGGCCATCGGCACGCCCCAGATCTGCCCGACCACACCGGCTTCGATCTCGCCAAGCTGCGGGCCGCCGGCAAAAAAGATCTGGTTGATGCTCGTCATCCGGCCGCGCAGGCTGTCCGGGGTCTGAAGTTGCCGGATGGTATTGCGGATCACCATGCTGACCGTGTCCGCAGCCCCCGACAACGCCAGCGCTACCCACGAGAGCCAGAAGAATTTCGATGCCCCAAACAGGATTGCCGAGAGGCCAAAGATGACCACCGAGATCAGCAGGGTGCGCCCCTGGTGCTTGATCTCTTTGAACTGGGACATAACCAGCGCCGCAACCAGCGCCCCGGCAGATTGGGCGGCAGACAGCAGTCCGTAGCCCTGCGCCCCCACACCCAAAACCTCGCGGGCAAAGATGGGCATCAGGGTGTTTGCGCTGACGAAAAACGTCGCCAAAAAGTCCAGGATCATGCTGCTGAGGATCAGCGGATGGCCGAAGGTGAACTTCAATCCCTCCCGGATCATTTCCATATCCACGCGTGTATGAGTCTGGCGCACAGATCGGTCCTGTTCGATCTGGCCCATCATGATCAGAGCTAAAATGACTGCCGCAAAGGAGATGCTATCGATCAGGTAGGTGTACTGCAAACCCAGACCGGCGATCATCAAACCGCTGGCCGCCGGTCCCAGGATCGCGCCAAGCTGGTAGGCGATGGTGCTCATCGTCATCGCATTCGGCAAAGCCTCACGCGACACAAGATTGGGCACCAAGGCCTGGCGTGCAGGGAGGTCGAAGGAGAAAGCCACGGCCTGCAGGGCGGTGATGGTGTAAATGTGCCAGAGCTGGATCTGGCCGGAAACGGTGAGCCCAAACAACAGCATGGATAATACTGCCTGGAAGGTTACCGTGACGAAAAGCAGCTTACGCCGGTCGAACAGGTCGGCGATCGCCCCGCCATAGATCGAAAATACGATGATCGGCACCACGCGGGCAGCTCCCACCATACCCAGGGCCAGCGGCTGCTTGGTGAGCAGGTCGATATGCCAGAACAAAGCCCAGACCTGCATTTGGCTGCCGACGATGGAGATGGCCTGCCCGGCCCAGAGGTAGACATAGCGGCGGTATTTAAATGCGGGAGGAATTGTTAACATGATTAAGCCTTTAGGTCAGTGATGTAATTGCAGGTTGGAAAAAGAGGATATGTTCTCACCAGTCGTATCAAACTGTTCGACTAGGTCCCCCAGTCACGCAGATAAAGAAAGTCATAGCCCACGGTGCGGTTGCTCAGCTTGCATACCGGCGGCATCACACGTTTGTAGTGGTTACGCTGCACCCGCCGCATCACTTCCCGCACAAAGGTTTCGTCAAACCCTTCCCGGATGCATTCTTCCGGGGAATAGCGCTCGTCGATCAGCAGATAGAGCAGCTTGTCTGCGTCTGCATAGGTAAAGCCAAGTTCCTGCTCGTCGGTTTGCCCCAGCCACAAGTCGGCGGAGGGCGGCTTGTCCAGGATGCTCTCCGGCGC
>QKGK01000010.1 GCA_003250455.1 Chloroflexota bacterium
CCAGCGCACCGACCAGAAAGTGGAACTTAAGATCCCCCATCGCGGCAAAAAGAAAGACCTCATCCGCATGGCCACCGAGAACGCCAGCGAGACGCTCGCCTCCCTGCAGGAGCAGTGGAAGTCCGACAAACACCGCCAGACCGAGTCACTGGGTGATGTCCAGCAGGCCTTTGGCATGGACGTGCCGCCCAACCGCATCGAGTGCTACGACGTTTCCAACACCCAGGGAACCGCCATCGTCGCCAGCATGGTCGTCTTTGAGCAGGGAGTCCCTGCCAAGAACCTCTACCGAAGATTCAATATCCGCACCGTGCAGGGCGGCCCGGACGACTTCGCCAGCATGGAAGAAGCCCTGCGGCGCCGCTTCAAGCGCTGGCAAGCCGCCCAGGAAGAAGCCCAGACCCCCGGCAAAAAGCCCGACCCATCCTTTTCCCGCCTGCCCGACCTGCTGATCGTGGACGGCGGCAAGGGCCAGCTCAGCCGGGCAGTGCTGGTGCTGGAGGAATTTGGCTTACTGGGCAAATTCCCGGTAGCCGGGCTGGCCAAACAAAACGAGGAGCTTTTCATTCACGGACAGGAGGAAGGCCTGCTGATGCCGCGTAAATCCGAAGGGCTTTACCTGCTCCAGCGCATCCGGGATGAAGCCCACCGCTTTGCCATCACCGCTCACCGCAAGCGCCGCTCCCGCGAGGGCATCACCTCCATCCTGGACGTCGTCCCCGGTATCGGCCCGGCCAAACGCAAAGCGCTCATGTCGCACTTCGGCAGCCTCGACAGGATCAAGTCCGCCAGCGTGGAAGAACTCACCGAGGTCAAAGGCATCACAGAAGCCCTGGCCTATGCCTTGCAGAGCCATTTGAAGTAATCAGGTAAGAATCACCGAAAAAACCGTGTATAATAGTTAGTTGTCAAAACCCCATCCCACACAGGAGGAACAAATATGGCACAAACAAAGAAAAAAGGGTCAGCACCTCAACAGAAGAATGCCGCTCCCAAACGCAAGAAATCAACCAGCCAGATCATCTTCTCGATCATTGCTGTTTTCATGGTCTTGCTGATGATCGTCCCCTACATCGCCAGCCTGTTTCAATAAGAGCCTGAGCCGAAGAAAACCCATTCGGGTACAGAAAACACCCCGAAGTCCTGTGCAGTGGATCTGCGTGGGTCTTTGAGGTGTTTTTCCTATATATAAACACTTTCTCATATTCCCTATTTTTTACACTTCATTGAAAAGATTAAAGAAAATTTCCCTGAATCTGGTCATATAGAATCGGGGAGATGGTTACCTTCCCAATTCTATTAAGAAAGTTTTGCGTGCCATGGGCACGCAAAACTTTTCAGGCACTTGAGTGCTTAAACATCCTCACCTGGGCGGTCGCACAGAGGTCATTCTGGGCATACAATATCCTTACACAATCTGGAATTTAAGGAGTTTTACCCATGGCCGAAACCCCCGCATTTACCCTGGTGCGAAAATCCGTCTTCATCTGGACCGTCCTGCTGGTCGGATGGCTGTTCGACTTCCTCTTCTGGGACAAAGTCCCCGGCATTTCCATCGCCATCTTTTTCATTGTCATGCTGGCTGCCGGGTTCTTCCTTTCCCGCCAGCAAGGGCTCACCCCGGCCCGCAGCACTCTATGGCTGTTGATCCCCATCCTGTTCTTCACCGCCATGACCGCCCTGCGCCTGGAACCGCTGACCACCTTCCTCAATATGTCGGCGGCCATCTTCCTGATGGGATTGCTGGCGCATTCCTTCCTCGGCGGTAAGTGGTGGCAGTACCGCTACAAGGACTACCTCACCGGCAGCTTTTTCCTCGGCCTGGATGCCCTCATCCGCCCGGCGGTCACCCTCATCGGGCAGCCCAAACCGGAAAACACCGTAGAGAAAACAGAGTCCAACCCTGCCCCCCGTCAAGGGGTGGGCTCCACGCTTGCGGTAGTGCGCGGCCTGCTCCTTGCCCTGCCCATCGTGCTGGTCTTTGCCGCCATCTTGGCTGAAGCCGACCCGATCTTCGACGACATCTTTGGACAGTTCCTCGACATCTTCAAGATCGAGAACC
>QKGK01000449.1 GCA_003250455.1 Chloroflexota bacterium
AAATTCATACTATGAATAAATGGAAACGACTATTAATGCTGACGGCTGTGCTGCTGGTGGGTGCGGTGATCGCATCCTTCCTGTGGGCGGCGGGGTCCAGCCGCAATGCAGAAGCGGATGTTGCCGCGTATTTGCGCTCCTCCAGCGAAGTGACCGTCACCACGCTGGGCGAATGGCTGACCTTTGAACCGGCAGATGGGACCCCGACAGTTGGATTTATCTTCCTTCCTGGCGGCAACGTGGACTACCAGGCCTATGCCCCCACACTGTTCGAGATCGCGGCACAGGGATTTCTGGTTGTGGACGTGCCCATGCCGCTGGATCTGGCGATAATGGGGTATGGGAAGGCCGCTGACGTGATCGCGGCACACCCGGAGATTGCCCATTGGGTCATCGGTGGGCACTCGCTGGGCGGGGCAATGGCGGCCCGCTTCGTGTACGAGAACCCCTCGGCGGTGGAAGGATTGGTGCTGTGGGCGGCCTACCCGGCGGACTCGAACAACCTCTCCAACGTGGATATTCAGGTGATCTCCATCTCCGGGACGCTGGACGGGCTGTCCACCCCGGAGAAGATTTCAGCCTCTGTCTCCCTGCTGCCAGCGGATACCATTTTTACAGCTATTGAAGGCGGTAACCACGCCCAGTTTGGTTTTTACGGGGAGCAGAAAGGGGATAACCCGGCGCAGATCAGCCGCGAGGATCAGCAGGCGCAGATCGTGGAGGCTACGGCTGGTTTCCTGGCGCAGTTTGAGTTGCCGTAAATTGCTGTTAGTAAACGAAGATAGTGCTCTAAATATATTGATTAAGCGATCGGCTTTGTTTCTTGCAGGGTGCTGCGCGCACCCTGCACCCGCGCCGGGGGATTGATCCCCCGGACCCTGCAAAAACGACAATGTGCGTTTTGCAAAGGAGCGTCGAGTGTTCCTCTTATGGGGAGATGCAAGACGTGGGGCAATGGGCTACTCCCAAAGGAAATATTTGTTCATATGAGCTTATCCCAAAAATTGGCTTGGTAGGGGCGGGTTTATAAACCCGCCCCTACTAATACCACTTCCCTATACTTTCCAACAAACCGAGAAAAACCAAATGCGGTAAAATAAACCTATGTCTGATCAAAAATACCCCCCTGCCCGGATACTGGGCATCGAAAGTTCCTGCGACGAAACCGCCGCTGCGGTGGTCGAGAACGGCCGCACGCTGCTTTCCAATGTGGTCGCTTCCCAGGCGGAGATCCATGCCAAATACGGCGGGGTCTTCCCCGAAGTGGCCTCGCGCCAGCACATCCGCACGGTGTACAACGTGGTGGAAGAAGCCCTCGCCCAGGCGCACCTCTCCCTGGACGACGTGGATGCCATTGCCGTCACACAGGGACCGGGACTGCCCGGCTCGCTGGTGGTCGGCCTCAATATGGCCAAAGGGCTGGCCCTGGGCAGCGGCAAGCCGCTGGTCGGCGTGCACCACCTCGAAGGGCACCTGTACTCCGCCTGGATCACGGATGAAACCGAAGAGGAAGACCCCGAACCGGTCTTCCCGCTGATGGCGCTGCTGGTCTCCGGCGGGCATACCGAACTGGTGCTGATGGAAGACCACCTCACCTACACCCGTTTGGGCAGCACGCTGGACGATGCCGCCGGAGAAGCCTTCGACAAGATCGCCCGCCTGTTGGGGCTGGGGTATCCCGGCGGGCCGAAGATCCAGGAAGCCGCTGTGGGTGGCAACCCGGCTGCTTTCAACTTCCCGCGCGCCTGGCTGGAAGACACCTGGAATTTCTCTTTCAGCGGGCTGAAGACTGCCGTGCTGCACCAGGTGCGCAAGCTGCGCGCCGAGCTGGGCTCCGGCGAAGACGACGAATCCGTACGTCTGCCGGTAGCCGATATTGCCGCCAGCTTCCAGATGGCAGTCGTCGATGTGCTGGTCACCAAAGCGCGTTACGCCGCCCAGGAATTCAAGGCCAAGGAAATGCTGGTCGCCGGGGGTGTTTCCGCCAACAAGCTGCTGCGTGAGATGATCACGGCAGAAACCAAGGGACGCGTGCACATCCCGCCGATCTTTTTATG
>QKGK01000493.1 GCA_003250455.1 Chloroflexota bacterium
CGGGCGGCCTCGGCTTCCCGCTGGCGGCCGATCTCGTCGATCACGATCACTTCGGGATTGTGGTTCTCTACCGCTTCGATCATCACCTCGTGCTGCAGTGCCGGGGTAGCCACCTGCATGCGGCGCGCCCGTCCCACCGCCGGATGGGGGACATCCCCATCCCCGCCGATCTCGTTGGAGGTATCCACGATCACCACGCGTTTGGTCTCTGCCAGGATGCGGGCTGCTTCGCGCAGCATGGTGGTCTTACCCACCCCAGGCCGCCCCAGGATCAGCAGGCTCTTGCCCTCATCGATCAGGTCTTCGAGGATGTCGATGGTGCCATATACCGCCCGTCCGACACGGCAGGTGAGCCCGACGATGTCGCCGCGGCGGTTGCGGATGGCCGAGATGCGGTGCAGCGTGCGTTCCAGGCCGGCGCGGTTATCGGCGTCAAAATCGCCCAGCCGTTCGACCACACCATCAATATCAGCCCGGGTAACTTCCTGATCCAGCAGCACGACCTCTCCGCTCACCAGGCGGGCTGTAGGCACACGCCCCAGGTCCAGGATCACTTCCAGCAGGTCGTCGCTGTTGTTATTCTTTTTTACAGACCTGGATATCTCCAGCGGGAGTACATCCAGCAGGATATCCAGGTCATCCGTTATTTTTCGTTGAGTCATGGTTTTACAATTCCACTAAAATTACTATCAGGCTGCTGATAGATAGGTCAAAAGGTTTACTTCTAAAGAATCAACACAGGGGAATTACAGGAAAAAAATGTTCATCTGACGGAACCCAACTTTGTGCATATTTGCAGCCTGGTACATTCATTATACCGCCTGGGAGACCTTAAAAGAAGGGCTTCTTTTCAGATATTGATATGATTCTTATTTGGACGCAGCAACCATAAATTTCCAAGGATTAACTAGTGTTCCGTCAAATATCATTCGATGGGTTCCAAAGTATAAAGACGGAACCCTTTAAACTTTGTCAAAGGCTGGCAGCAAATTCGTGAAAACAAAGGTTCATCATTTGATCTTGCTTTCAATACAAATTTTAAGCTTTGACAAAGTATTAACCCCTGAACGCCCGGTTACAAAACCAAAACTTTACACTCCCCTTCGTTCTCCCTCAAATTCCTACTATAATAGGGACCATGATCCATCTGCGTTCAGTCTCACTGCGTGAAGGCGAAACCCGCCCCAAAACATTCCCATTCAACCTGCCGGTAGTCTCCGGGTGGGAAGAGCTGACCTTTACCGCTCCGGTTACCATCCTGGTGGGGGAGAACGGGTCGGGCAAATCCACTATCATGGAGTCCCTGGCGGTGGCAGCCGAGATGATCACAATAGGCAGCGGCAGTGCCCATCGCGATCCCTCGCTGGAACACGTCCGGGAGCTGGCAAAGTGGTTCAGGCTGGTATGGAACAAGCGCACCCGCAGGGGGTTCTTTCTGCGGGCGGAGGACTTCTTCGGCTACGTCAAGCAGCAGACCCTCACCCGCCAGCAGATGCAGGCAGACCTGGAACGGGTAGATGAAGAATACAAGGACCGCTCTAAGCTGGCGCAGAACATGGCCCGGATGCCTTTTGCCGGGCAGATCCACGATATGCAAAACCGCTACGGAGACGGCCTGGATGCCCGCTCCCACGGGGAGAGCTTCCTGGCCCTGTTCCAGGCCCGCTTTGTGCCCGATGGCCTCTATCTGCTGGACGAGCCGGAAGCGCCGCTCTCCCCGCTGCGCCAGCTTTCGCTGATCGCGGCCATCAAACAGATGGTGGAGGAGAACGGGCAGTTCATCATCGCCACCCATTCGCCCATCCTGATGGCCTATCCGGGGGCGGAGATCCTCAGCTTCGACCAGACGCCCATCGCCCCCACAGACTACCGCTCGCTGGAACACGTCAACCTGATGCGGGACTTCCTCAACGACCCCGAATCTTTCCTGCGGCATTTGTAAGCAAGAAGGTGCATATCTCCTGTATTACCTCCAATGCCGAACCATATATGGGGGGAGGGCTAATTTGTATCAGAGTTGTACCAAAACCCCAGTACTTATTACCTACATATAGGG
>QKGK01000003.1 GCA_003250455.1 Chloroflexota bacterium
TAAGTAGCCTTACTCAACTATAATAGGGGGAGCTAAAATTGGGTTGACCCTGCCCATTTTATCCAATTAATTCGGATTGCTGGTTAAAATAGAAATTACCCTTCACTAAGAAAACCTATTGATCGGAATCCATGTTCAGTTCACTAATTTCTTATTCATAATCTGGAGAAAATGATGACAACTGCCGAGATTCAAACCTTTATCGAACTTAACCCCTTGCTCTCCCTGATCATTACACTGGTTCTGAGTATTTTGGTATACCTGTTTGGGCGGTTTGTAGTTGGACGGACGATGATCTATATCGCCGGACGCACCAAAAACCAATATGACGATGTGATCGTCGAGAATCTGCGCCCCTTCCGGATCGCCTGGCTGGCCCCTCTGGGGATCATCTATGCTTTTGCCCATTTGGTGCCGGAATACCAGGGGAGCATCGAAAAGATCGCTCTGCTGCTCATCATGTGGGTAACGGCGATCACGTTCAACTCCCTGCTGAATGCCGTCAACACCATTTATGAGGCCAGCCCATCCTACAGCGGGGTTGCCATCCAGGGTTACCTGGACCTGCTGAAGCTGCTCATCATCATCATCGTCCTGATCCTGTCCATCTCTCTGCTCACCGGGGAGTCGCCCATCGTGCTGCTGACCGGCCTGGGAGCCGCCACAGCGGTGCTATTGCTCATCTTCCGGGATACGATCCTCTCGCTGGTCGCCAGCGTCCAGATCGCCGCCAACGACCTGCTCAAAGAGGGTGACTGGGTTGAAGTCCCCGATTACGGCGCGGATGGCGATGTGCTCAACATTACCCTGCACACCATCAAGATCCAGAACTGGGACATGACCATCTCGGTGATCCCTACCTACAAGATCGTGGAAGTGGCTTATAAGAACTGGCGCGGGATGACCGAAAGCGGCGGGCGGCGCATCAAGCGCGCAATCATCCTCGACATGAACTCGATTAAACTTTGCACCCTGGAAGACCTCACCCGCCTGGCGAAGATCGACCTGATCCAGGACCTTGCGCAAACCAGGCTGGAAGAGCTGCAGGCATACCGGCAGGCCAACCCGGACACGTTCGATCCGCCCCTGGACGGCCCGCAGGTGACCAACGTAGAACTGTTCCGCAACTATATCGATCAATACCTGCGCAGCCGGCCGGACATCCACACCGAGCAATTGTCGCTGCTGGTGCGTTCTATGGCCCCTTCCGATCACGGCCTGCCAATCGAAGTGTATGCTTTTACCCGGACCACCGCCTGGGCCGAATATGAAGCTATCCAGGCAGCCATCTTCGAGCATTTGATCGCTGCTGCGCCAACTTTCAACCTCAGCGTATACCAGCAGCCTTCCAGCCTGGATTTCAATTCGCTGGCAAAATTGTCCCACTAGCGGCTGAAAAACAAGGGTAAAACACCAACCTAAATGATACAATGATGCTGTTAAATACTATTTAGACATAAGATCAGCATGATTGATTAACGGAGATTCAACCATATGGGCAAATATTCATCCGGTAATGAAATTCGCAAGCAGTTCATCGATTTTTTTGTAGAGAAATATGGACATACCTTTGTCCCATCATCCTCATTGGTACCCGGCGGTGACGCAACCCTGCTGTTCGCCAATTCGGGGATGGTACAGTTCAAGGATGTCTTTTTAGGCACCGATAACCGGGAGTACACCCGCGCAGTCAACTCGCAAAAATGTATGCGCGTCGCCGGGAAACACAACGACCTGGAAGAGGTCGGCACCGACGACACCCACCACACCTTTTTTGAGATGCTCGGTAACTGGTCGTTTGGCGACTACTACAAAAAAGAAGCCATCGATTGGGCCTGGGAATTGCTCACCGAGGTTTGGGAGCTTCCCAAAGACCGGCTGTATTTTTCTGTTTTCAAAGACGAACAGGGTGAGATCCCCACGGACGAGGAAGCCGCCGGATACTGGCGTCAGCAGCCTGGTGTGGATGCTTCTCACATCGTCTACCTTGGGCGGAAGGACAACTTTTGGGAGATGGCCAATACCGGCCCCTGCGGCCCCAACTCCGAGATACACTTTGACCGTGGCCCGGAATATGGAGAACTCACCTACCGGGATGACGGGCAGATTGACCTGGATGGCCCTCGCTTTGTTGAGTTCTGGAACCTGGTCTTCATGCAGTACAACCGCCTTGATGAGCATACTTTAGTCCCCCTCCCCGCCACCCACGTGGATACCGGCATGGGTCTTGAGCGCATCGTCGCCATTCTGCAGGAGAAAACCTCCACCTACCGCACCGACCTGCTCTGGCCGGTGATCCAGAAAATCCAGACCCTCACCGGGGACACGGACGAGCAGCGGGAAGCTCACTTTACCCCTTACCGGGTAATTGCCGATCATGCCCGCGCCGCAGCCTTCCTGATTGCCGATGGGGTCATCCCTGGCAACCTCAGCCGCAACTACGTCACCCGCATGATCATCCGCCGGGCAGCGCGTTTCGGCTCCAAGATCGGCCTGCACGATCCCTTTATGGCAAAAGTAGCCGAGGTAATCATCGAAAACTACGGGGAAGCCTACCCGGAGCTGGTCAATAACCGTCAGATCATCCTCGACCAGCTTACCCGTGAGGAAGAGCGCTTCCAGAAAACCGTGGAGGGCGGCATCGCCCAACTCGAGAACCTGATCCAGGCAGCCAAAGCCAGCGGAGAAACCATCCTGGACGGGCAGGAGACCTTTGAGCTCTACGCCACCCACGGCCTGCCGCTGGAGATCACCCGCGATATTGCCCAGGAGCAAGGCCTGAAAGTGGACGACCTCGGATTCCAGCAAGCTATGGAAGAGCACCGCATTGCCTCCGGCGGCGGGAAAGCCATGGGCGAACTGGGCGGCGAAGATGCCGAAACCTTCCAGGGTATATTCAAATCGCTCCAATCCGAGCATAAGCTCTCCGGCAGCGGCGTGGAATATGATCCCTATCACAACCTCAAGGCCGAAGGCGAGGTACTCTCCATGGTGCGCCATGGTGAAAGCATCCGCCAGGCCCAGGTAGGCGACGAAGTGGAAGTGATCCTCCCGCAAACCGGGTTCTATGTCGCTTCCGGCGGTCAGGTTTCGGATACCGGCATCATCCGCTCGCAGGGAAAAGGCTGGGAGATTTCCGTGATGGATACCCGCAAGCCCTCTGCAGGGCTGGTGGCACATGTTGGGTTCGTCACCAAGGGTTCTCCCGCCGTGGGAGATCCTACTGAGGCTGTCATCGACCTGGAACGCAGGCAGGACATCATGCGCAACCACACCGCCACCCACCTGCTGCATGCCGAACTCAGCCGTGTGCTGGGCGAACATGCCCGCCAGGCCGGCTCTTTGGTCGCCCCCGACCGTCTGCGCTTTGACTTCACCCACCCCGAAGCGGTGACCAAAGCCCAGCTGTCCGAGATCGAAGCGGGCGTCAATGCGCACATCCTGCACAATTACCCGCTGAAAATAGAAAATAAGCCGCTTAACCAGGCCAAGGCTGAAGGGGCCCGCGCCTTGTTCGGCGAGAAATACGGCGATGTTGTCCGCACCATCCAGATCGGTGGGGAACATCCCTTCTCTTACGAGCTGTGCGGCGGCACCCATGTGGAAGCCACCGGCGAGATCGGCACATTCCTGATTGTCAGCGAAGGCAGCGTAGCCTCGGGCATCCGCCGCATCGAGGCGGTCACCGGCCGTAAAGCCTACCAGCTGGTACAAAAACGCCTCAGCGAGATCGGGCATGTCGCTGACCTGCTCAAAGCCACCCCGGACCAGGTGCTGGAAAAAACCGAAAGCCTGCTGGAGCATTACGCCGAAGCACAAAAAGAAGTCACCCAACTGCGGCGGGATGTAGCCGCGGGTTCCTTTGATGAACAGATTGAAAATGCCCCCGAAGTTGCCGGGGTGCGCGTGCTCACCGGCGTCCTGCCTGGTGCAGACCGGGACACCTTGCGCCAAATGACCGACAAATTCCGCCAGAAGTTTGGCAGCGGCGTGGCCGTACTGGCCGCCGTGATCGATGAAAAGCCCGCCCTGATCGCCACCCTCACCGATGACCTGGTGAAAAAAGGGCTCAAAGCGGGCGACCTGGTGCAAACCGTTGCCCAGATTGTCGGCGGCAGCGGCGGCGGACGCCCCAACATGGCACAGGCCGGTGGTAAAGACCCCGAAAAACTGGATGAAGCGTTGGCCCAGGTGATCCCCTGGGTTGAGGAGCATCTGAAACAAAGCTAGTGAAAACCCAAGTCATTCACCTGGAATCGTATGACGACCGTCATTCCATCATAGACCGTCTGGACTGGGGACAGGCCGATAAGGTCATCCTCAACTGGCCGGTGCGCGGCAACCCGGTGGAGAACAAGCTGGACCTGACCCTCATTCAGCGCCGCTGCCTGGAAAGCGGCGTACAGCTGGCACTGGTGTGCAAGTCCCGCAAAGTGATCCAGTTTGCCGGCGAGTTGGGGATCCCGGTATTCCGTTCCCTTCGCCAGGCGCAGCGCGCCACCTGGGAGATGGTCTCTCAGAAAGAAGCGCTTCCCACCCCTCCAGGAAGAAAATACACCCGGGAAGAGCTCGCCGATCTCATCCACCAATCCAACCCGCCAGCATGGACGCAGAAAAAACCGGTGCGGCGGGTGATCTTTGGCATTGCCGTCTTCGCTGCGCTGGTATTGGCCGTCTTTATCATTCCCGGCGCAAAGGTCGAATTCCTGCCTGCCTCCGAAACACAGTCCCTCGACCTGACGATCACCGCCAACCCGGACGTGGAAAGCTACAACCTCACCGGGGTCATCCCTGCACAGCGCCTCTCCGTCACCGTGGAGGGCCGGGCAGAGCGCTCTCCTTCGGGAGAGATCGGCATCCCTGACCAGCATGCTACCGGAATCATTGTCTTCACCAACCTGACCAACGACGAAGTGGTCATCCCCGCCGGGACGAACATCCGTACCGCAGATCCCAACAACCCGGTCCGTTTCGCTACCTCCATCCAGTCCATTACAGAACCACAGGCAGGGACGACGGTACGCGTCCCCATCGAAGCCCTCAACCCGGGCACTAATGGCAACCTGGATGCCAACACGCTGCTCATCATTGAAGGGGAGCTTTCCCGCAGCCTGACCGCCAATAATCCCGAACAAACCTCAGGCGGCACCGAATATATCAGCACAGCCCCCACTGCCGAAGATTACGAATCCCTCTCCCAGGAACTGCTGGATTCCTTGTGGCAGTCCGCACAGGAAGAAGCTGCCTTCACCCTGGAAGAGAACGATATCCTTTTGCATACGGTACCGCGCAAATTCATCATCCTGGAAGAAACCTTCAGCCCCACAGAACCGCAGCCCAGCTCTGTCCTCACCCTGCTGCTGCGAGTCGAATATGAGATCATGGCAATTCGTTGGGAAGATCTTTCCGCCATGGGCAACGCCACCCTGGACGCAACCCTGCCGGCCGGTTACCGCCCACAGATACAGACATTCAACGTAAGTTCTGTCCAAACCCCTGCGATAGATGACAGTGACATCGCTACCTGGGATGTGACCTTGTCCCGGCAAATGTTTGCCGTGGAGTCGCTTTCCCAATCCGTCCGGCTGGTGTTGGGCAAATCACCCCAAAAAGCCGAAATCCTTCTCCAGCAGGCGCTGGACCTCAGTACAAGCCCCAGGATCACCCTGTTCCCGGAATGGTGGCCGCTGATGCCCCTAAACGCCTATCGAATCCAGACCATCGACCTGATCCAGGGACAATAGCCCCATGCGAATTTTAGGAATCGATCCCGGTGAAAAAAATATCGGCGTCGCCGTCAGCGACCCGACCGGCATCCTGGCGCGCCCGCTGGCCGTGCTCCCGATGCACAGCCGCAAAGAAGCCGCTCAACAAATTCTGCAGATTGCAGAAGAAGAACAGGCCGAAGCGATCATTGTCGGTCAATCTACCGATGTGGACGGCAAACCGGACTATTCCGGGCGCAAGGCTGCCCGCCTGGCTGCTGAACTTCGCAGCCAAACCGACCTCCCCGTTACCCTCTGGGATGAAAGCAATTCCACCCAGATTGCCAGGGAAAGCCGGATCAACCTGGGTACCAGCCGGAAAAGCCGCCAGGGTCACCTGGACGAACGCGCTGCGGCGGTCATCCTGCAGTCTTACCTGGATTTCCTGGCTCAATCCACCTGACCTACCCCACATCCGAAATGAAAAGAAATCGCACCCCCAAACTCGCCCTCCCGCTCCTTCTGGTAGCATTCATTTTCTCGCTAGTCGCCTGCGGCGCACTCTACAATTACGTCACGCAGATTCCCGCTCAGGCAGAGATGCTTTTCGGCCCGGCCTCCATCCAAATGTCCACCTGGCAGCACTACACTACCGCCTACCGCCTGGTGCAAAATAAGGATCTGCTTCTCACACCAGCGAACCCCAATGGCGGGGATGTCATCTTCACCATCATTTTGAACGAACCTACATCAACCATCCTCGCCCGCCTGGATGCCCATGGACTGATCGCCGACCAGGACTTGTTCCGCGATTATCTGGTCTATTCCGGGATCGACACCCAGCTGCAATCCGGTGATTTTTCCCTCAGCGGGCAAATGTCTGCCGTAGAGATTGCCCACAACTTACTGGATGCCACTCCGCTGTATGCCACACTCTCCATCCTCCCCGGCTGGCGGCTGGAAGAGATTGCTGCCAGCCTTCCCACCACCGGACTGGCCATCACTCCGGAAGAGTTTCTGGACGCAGCCAGCCGCAGATATCCAAAGTTCGACATTACCCTGCAAGTACCCCTGGATTACCCGCTGGAAGGGCTGTTTCCTCCCGGTATGTACGAAGTGGAGCGCAGTGCAACCCCCGAACAACTGGTGCGGTACCTGCTGGAAAAACGGGAGGAATCCATTACCGATGAACTGGAACTTGGCTTTGACCAAAACGGGCTGAGCACATACCAGGGAATCATTTTGGCCTCCATTGTAGAACGGGAGACAATCGTCACCGAAGAAATGCCCATTATCGCCTCCGTATTCCTCAACAGGTTAACAATTCCTATGAAATTGGAGACCGATCCGACCGTGCAGTATGCTTTGGGGTATAATGCAGCCCAAAATTCCTGGTGGACCAACCCGCTCAGCCTGGCAGACCTGGAGGTGGAATCGATCTACAACACCTACCGCTACCCCGGGCTCCCGCCAACCCCGATTGCGAGCCCCAGTACTGCAGCCCTGCAGGCAGTGGCATTCCCGGCTCAAACCCCTTATTATTATTTTCGGGCGGCATGTGACGGGTCTGGCAGGCACAATTTTTCGGAGACATTCGACCAGCATCTCCAAAATGCCTGCCCTTAACGGTTTCATCAGCCTCAGGAAAAATCTCTATGACGATTCAATACCCAAATTTGGAAATATTACCCGCGGACAAAGTCTGCTTGCATGAACACCACGACCCACAGCGCACTGAGCCGCTCAAAGCGCGCATCAAATCCTCCGGGGTGCTGTATAACCCCCCGCTGGTAATTCCCTTTACCAACGGCGATGACGGCTACATGGTGCTGGATGGCGCAAACCGGGTCACCTCAATGAAAGAACTCGGCCTGCCGCACATTCTCGCCCAGATCGTGGACCCCGCCTCACCGGGAGTCAGCCTCCAAACCTGGAACCATGTCCTTTGGGAAACCTCTTCAGAGTTGCTGGTGGAAAAGATCAACGCGATGCACGACCTGCAGCTATCGCCGATCGACGATCTGACCTTTAGCCCCAAAAGCATTGCTGTGCTGCAAACGCCTGATGGGAAATACCACGCCATCGAATCCTCCACTGCAGAGATTCGTTCAAAGAGGATCACCGAGTTGGTGGGCATGTACAGCAAAGCCGCCCGGTTCGACCGCACGATGGTTGAGCAGATCAACTTCCTGGAGGGACTTTACCAGCAGCTGGGCG